>DPAW01000250.1:14722-16609 GCA_003517285.1 Verrucomicrobiales bacterium | reverse complement strand
GCCAAGGGCAAGGCCAACACGCTCACCTACATCATCTCACACAAAAGCCAAAAACAGGCCGGCGCCAACTGGCGCGGTTTCATCGGCGATGCCGACTGGAAAAAGGCCCGTGCTGTGTCCGTGGCCGACGGTAAAATACTCGCTCAACGCCCCGCCTCGACCTACATGAAAGCAGTCGATTATTCGCCGATTAAGTAGGCTACAGCCCAATTCAAAAGCAGCGCGCCCTTAGGGCGCGTTTTTTGTGGGGTAGGTTATTGGGCGCAGGTGAATCGAATTGGTTGGGGTGGGCGAGGTTGGCTGTGTACGATGCACCTCGGCACGACATGTTAAACCCTGCACAACGGGAAATTATTGATGGGATGGAGCCTTTCGTGGCAACTCAATTGGAGCTGCTGAATCCGGTGGAGAATTGCTGGCAGCCCAGCGATTATTTGCCGGAATCCACCGGGGATAATTGGCTGGAACAGGTGCGCGAGCTGCGGGATCAAGCGAAGTCCATTCCCGATGAGTTGTTGGTGGTGCTTGTGGGCGACATGGTCACCGAGGAAGCTCTGCCCACTTATCAATCGTTGTTGAATGGATTTGAGGGCGTGAGCGATCGCAGTGGATCGGACGGCAGCGCTTGGGCGCGCTGGACTCGGGGTTGGACAGCTGAGGAAAATCGCCACGGCGATTTGTTGAACCGTTATCTTTATCTCTCAGGTCGGGTGGATTTGCGGGCGGTGGAGGTGACGATTCAAAACTTGATCACCAAAGGGTTTGATCCCGGGACGGCCAATAATCCTTATCGCGGGTTTGTGTACACCTCCTTTCAGGAGCGTGCGACCAAGGTGTCGCATCAAAATGTGTCCAAGCTGGCTCGAGCGGCGGGGGATGAAACGTTGCAGGTGATCTGCAACACTATCGCCTCGGACGAGGCACGCCATGAGCGGGCATATACCAAATTCATGGGCTATCTATTCGAGCAGGACCCGACCGGAGCTTTGTTGGCGTTTCGTGACGTATTGCAAAACCAGATCGTGATGCCGGCCCAAAATATGGGCGGCACGGGCGGGCCGGATTTATTCGAGCACTTTTCGGCGGTCGCCCAGCGTCTCGGCGTGTACACGGCTGAACATTATGCGCAGATTGTTACGCATCTGGTTGAGCGATGGCGGGTGGAATCCTTGGCGGGATTAACCGGAGAAGCGGCCGCGGCGCAAGAGTATGTCTGCACCTTAGGGCCGCGTTACCGACGACTGGCCGAGCGAGCCTCCCGCCGGGCCACGCCTGCGCCTCCGCAGGCATTCAGCTGGATCTTCGGCCGCGCGGCCTAGCAATTTTTCTGAATTCTGTTTCGGTTTATTTTCGAAACGCCCAAAGGTGTTGTTCGCTCCGGACGTATATAGTGTTGTCATCAAACGCGGGGGTGACGTGGATTTTGTCACCGAACTGGGCTTGGTGCACGATGTTTAACGTGTCCCCGGCTTTAACCACGGTGAGCTGGCCGGGCTCGCTGATGAGGTAGAGGTGGCCGTTGGCGAGAATGGGGCTGGCGCTGTATTGACCGGAGGCATTGAGGCGTTCGCTGTAGAGGGCCTTGCCGGTGTCGGCGTGGACGGCGGTGAGGATGCCGCCGCTGCGTACCATGTACACGCGGTCGGCGTGATAGAGTGGGGAGGGGATTTCCGGGATCCCGCGATTGTGTTCCCAGGCGAGATGACTCTCGGTGACGTCGCCACGGCCGCCGGGTTTCACGGCAATGAGCAAGGGCTTGCCTGAGCCGTGCCCAAAATTGCCGACGAATTCCTCACGTGTCCAGGCACCGTCGCGGTTTTTATCCATCCAGCCAAAGATACCATCCAGTCGTCGGGCTCGTTGGCGAGGATCCTTGGGCAACGGCAT
>DPAW01000250.1:2630-14349 GCA_003517285.1 Verrucomicrobiales bacterium | reverse complement strand
CGGTCATTTCCTGTCGCTGCAGTTTACCGTCCTTATTGGCATCGAAATGGATCACTGATTTCCAGAAGGGCTCGGGATCAATGCGTTCATTGCCGCCGCCACCGCGTCGGGAAGCGGAGGCGATCACCATGTCGTTGCCGATGATTGGCGCGGAAATGGTTTCGCGGGAGAACCCAGTCACCTGCCATTGCTCGCGGCCAGAGGGCAGGGCGTAGCCGCGCAGGGCACCGTTGCCCAGCACTACCAGTTCCGTGCGGTCGGTCTGCTTCCAGAGCACGGGCGTGGACCAGCCGCTGCGGTGGAAGGGGCGTGCGGTTTCCCAGGCGGTTTCGCCGGTGGCCTTGTGGACGGCGAGGATTTTTGATCGGCTCAGACGGCTATCGGGCAGGTTATGGTCATCATCCAACACCAGCAGGATGAGGCCTCCAAAAGCAATGGGTGACGAGGAGGTGCCATACAAGGTACGTGGCACGGGCAATTGGCGCTGCCATAGGAGTTTGCCGGCATGGTCGTAGCAAAGTAGACCGTAGGAGCCGAAGTAGACGTAGAGTCGATCCTCATCGACCACGGGCGTTGGCGCGGCGTGGCTACTGGCTTCGTGCACGCGTTCCAGCTCGACCACGGGCGCAAGGCGTTTCCAAAGTCGTTTGCCGGTGATCTTGTCATGTGCGTAGGTGGCTAAGCGGGATTGTTCGATTCCGGTTAGGAACAAGTGGTTTCCCCACAACACCGGCGAGGAATGTCCGGTGAGTGCGGGAACTTTCCAAGTGGGTTTGGCCGGATCAAGCTGGAGCGGAGGCTTGGCACTAGCAGCTACGCCGGAGCCGTTTGGTCCGCGTAGCCGAGACCATTCCGCAGTGAATCCGCTGACTTGCAAGATCAGGAGCGTCGCAAGAATCATTCGCATACACCAAACGCTAGTGTTCTCAGGCGGTTTGACCAGCCCAAAGCGGTTGCGTGGATGAGGTGAATACCTAGGAAAATAGTGCTTATAATGGGCATGATATCTATTTTCCGGCTGGAAAAGAAAGCGGCCGCGCCCAGGAAATAATCGACGCTCACCTCTGATTGACCAAAAAAAAGGCCGCCCTTGCGGGCGGCCATAAGTTTGTTTGAGACGCTGTCCACCTACTTCTTGTCGCCGGCGGGCAACACCTTGCCGAGCGCGTGGTCGGCCGGCTTGATGCCGCGGCGGAATGAATTGAATCCGTAGAAAAGCGGCTTGTAGGGATCCACGTATTCCACATTGGCCTTCACCGGCACTTCCATGCCGAGGCTGTTGTAGGTGGCATTCACGATCATGCGGCGCAGGCCGGCGCTTTGCAGGTCGGTAGCGGCACCCATGGTGGTGGTGAAAATGGGGCTGGTCTTGCCGGAGGGCCACTTGTACTGGCGCGTCCAGGCTACGGCCATGGCGGGATCGTTCACGCCGGTCACCTTATTAAGCTGACGGTTACGCTTTTCCCTGGTGGAAGGCTTGGAGTCGGGTTCCATGTTTTCTAGTACCAGACCCCGCATGAGAATTTTGGCATCGGCGGGCGGGTAGGCTTCGTACACATCCGAATCGGCAAACACGTCGGTCACGCCATTGAGGATGGGATTCTTTTCCGCGCCCCTCTCGATGACCCCGCGGCAGGCTTCGCGTTTGTGGCCGCCCCAGTGGCTGACCCAGCCTTCGCCAAGCACGCGCTTGCCAAAGCCGCCGATCTTGCCACGAAAGGCGTGGGTGCTCGTGCGCAGGCCGATCACCGGGATGCCACGGTTGCAGGCATCATCAAAGTGTTTATACACCTCATCAGGCCAGGTGCGGAACCGCAGCAGCATGATGATGGCATCCGCACTGTCTAGAGCTTGCGGGTGGGATAGGCTCTTTTGGTTGTTGGGATCAATCTCGCCTTTGTCGTTCAGCGAAAAGAGTACCGTGCACTTGAAGCCGTGGCGTTGGCTGAGGATCTTGGCGAGCATGGGCAGGCCTTCCTCACTGCGATATTCCTCATCGCCCGAGAGCAGGACGATGTGCTTGCCCTTGCCGGGGCCTTCCTTGCCTTCATAGGTGATATGGTCATCGGCTGCCTGCGCGAGAAACGCGCCGAACAGCACGGCGAAAAACGATGCGAAGATTTGCTTCATAAGATGGTTTCAGTTGGTTAATTGTCGGGAAACGCGTTCACTCTAGCGGGCGACGCGGGCCGTGCAAACCTCAAATGGCGGACAAACATCTCATTCTCGTACGGCATGCCAAGTCAAGTTGGACTGACCCTCGATTGCCCGATCATGACCGACCACTCAATGCCCGTGGTATGCGCAATGCGCCGCTCATGGGCGCTCGGGTACAGGCGCTGGGTATCCTTGCGGATGCGCTGATTACCAGCAGCGCGCTGCGGGCACGAACCACGGCCGAGCATTTTCTGGACGCGCTGGATCCGACTCCAGCTAAGTTGCGTGTAGAATGGGATTTGTATCATGCTGACGTAGCCACCTGGCTGGCGTTTATGGAAACTCTGCCGGACACTTGGAGCTCGGTCATGGCGTTTGGTCATAATCCGGGCCTGACCGAACTGGCAGCGGACGTGTGGGATTTGCCGGTCAACAATGTGCCGACCTGCGGCGTACTATGTCTCACGTTCACGGGTCCGACATGGAAAGAAACGGCCACGAGACATCCCGTGACCGCGTTGTTTGATTATCCCAAAAACCCCTCGAACCTACCCGAGGTTTTGCGCTAGTTATTCTGCTGCCGGCCGCGGTTGAACAGTTCAAAGAGATTCGGGCGATCCTCTGTGCCGAGTTCGCCGGCCTTACTGGGATCTATCATCACTTCGAGCCGGTTATGTGTGTTGTCCAGCGCCCGGTTCAGAGCGGCGTCCTCAGGGGACTTGGTCTTGATATCGGCAATGAGTTTCTGGCGGTTGCGCAATGTGCTCTCGGCTCTGTCACCGCCGGTGAGATGACCCAACGCGAAAAATCGCAGCGGGCCGAGGTCCTGGTTGGTGACCACCTCGGCAAAGAAGGCGTTACTGTCTTCATTGGTGCCCACGTGCTTCAGGATCGCATCGCCCAGCGCCATCTTGTCGCCATCATCGGTCAACGACTCATCCTTAACCTTGGCGTACAACAACGGCACGGCGTCCACGCCAAGAATGGTGGTCAGATAATTCACCACCGCTCCATCCACGCGGCCTTCGTTATTGATGATCATCAGTTTGGCAGTGTTCACAAAGGTGGCGTCCTTGTACTTTACCAAAATGGCGAATAAAAACAGGCGGGAAGATTCATCCAATAGGCTGCTGCCGGTGGGGGCTGGCGGGGTGACGAGCAGATCGTGGGTAACGTTGAGCACTTGCTCCTTGTATTGGCCCTCGGCGATGTCGCTCAGTATGCGGTCAAGGTAGGCAACCTCCAGACCGCGGCCGGTTTGGGAAAGCTCATGGGCCAACAGTGCTTCGGCTTCCGCACCACCGATATCGTGCACCACATCGAACAAGCCCAGACGCAATGAGCCAGGCTCTAGCTCACGCTTCATTTGGGCGACCATGTTGCTCATGAAATAACTGCCGAAACCGGATTTGATAAAGCTGCCGATGCCGTTGGGTTTGGCTTCTTCCCCTCGTGATTCAGCCTCGCGAGCGGCTTGGTTTTCGCGGTCAAAATTTTGGGCGGAGGTATCGTATTCAATATCCAGCTTGGATTCCAAAAAGCTACGGATCGGCGGTATGGCGCTTTCACTAGACTTAGTGAGCCCGACCAGATGATGAATGATTTCGCGCATGGTTTGCTGGCGCGTTGCGCCCGTTGGCCGGAGGGTCTTGAGCTCTTCCAAGTAGGTTTGCGGGTCTACCGCGATGGTGCGTTCCACGACCTTCTCGGTCTCGATATTGATGACTTCCGTTTGGCCGACTTGCGCCCGGGCTTCCTTGTACTCTTTTTGCTGTTCCGCAATTTGTTGGTTGTCCGAGGCGGTGGCGGGTTGGCCACTATCTGAATTAAGGATGTATCCGGCAGCGAGGCCAACTATGGCGGCGACGAGGAGAGGGGCGACTTGTTTCATTATTTAAGGTTTAGGGCTTTCTTCGCGGCGTTGTTGGACCTTGCCGAGTTCCTTGTCCATCATGTTTAGGCCAAACTGCAACAGGAGATCGGCTGACTGGCCGCGGACCTGCCCGAGCAATTTGCGGCGGTTTACGATAACTTCGGTAGGTTGATCTCCGATATCCTTCATTAAAGCTCCAAGCGGTTGACCTATGTGTTCGTATCGTTTCATATCGAACATGTCACCTTCTTTCATTTTAGTCAGACCTTCCTTAACTGTTTCAAAGAAAATTTGGTCAGCTTCAGCGTTCCGACCGATGAATCGTAAAGCCGCATCGCGTAAAATTATTTTGTCCGTCGGGTCGGTGATTCGTGGGTCGGTGTAGGCCGCGAGCAAAATGGGCATGGCGTTTTCTCCAAGCACTTCGCGTAGGTAGGTTAAAGCATAGGAATCCAGTGCACCTTCCGCTGTAATCAGTTTGGTTTTAGCAGTTTCAACAAAATTGAGATCTTTATACTTTATAAGTAGGGCGTATAGATAACCCATCGATTCACGATCAACTTTGTTAAGTGGCTCGTCGCTGGTTACTGGAGGGTTTGTGAGGATATCTCTGGAAACTTTCAGGATAGTATCAAGATGAGTTTCAGGGGCCAAATTCTCTAGAGCTGCTTCAAGGTATGCGACCTCAATACCCCTTGCGGTGCTGGACAATAATTGGACAAGGGTTTCAACGGCTGGTTTGCCGCCAATATTTGCAGCTGATTCGATCAATCCCAATCGTAGTGTAGCCGGAAAAGTAGTATTGAGTGAGGGTAAGTTGGGTACTCGGTTCCGGAAAGCTTTCCGCCATCGGGCTCTGCGGCGTTCTTCATCGGTAGTCGGCTCGGTTTCTGGTTTAGGTACTGCCTGAAAATGTAAATCCACGCCTTCCTCAAAAAAATTAGTGATTTCAGGTAACGCTTCGGGGCCTACTTCAGTAATGGATTCAAGGTGATAAACGGCTAGGCGACGCATTCGATCCTGTTCAGGTGTTAGTGCCTTAAGGGCGGCCATGTGGCGTTCAATCCTGGGTCCGGTGGATTTTGGTTCGGTTTCGGTTGGGACTTCCGTGCGAATCTCCACTGTCTCAATGCGGGCGGTTCGGGCTTTTGCGGCATTTAATTCTTTGCGTAATTGAGAAATCTGGGACTCTTGCTCGGTTGAATTCGGGGTGCGATTCGGTGCGGGAGATTTGACGGTTATATAGGTCATTACTGCACCTAGTACGGCAGCAATAAAAATGGGTAAAGCGAGTTTCATACTTATCGTCGTAACCGTTTCAGGGCAGTCATCAGTTCATCCTGATCAAGGGCGTTATCGGAATTAGAGTCAACTCGGTCAAATGATCGCTTGAGCCATATCGGTTCCTCACCACGATCAATCTTCCGATTACCATTCTTGTCTGAACGCTCAAGAATGCCAGCAACAATCAAATGGCCACGGTCTTGGGCTTGCTCTTCGACTGGTTTGGAAAGAGTGGCTGGTTTCGGGTTCCGTGCCACCTGTCCGACATGAAGGCGGTAAAGTGAATTGAGTGTTCCAATATTTTGGCCTTCGGCTGGGCGGACGAGCAGGGTGAGACTACCCATTTCATCATCACTTTCCGGTCCCCATCGGACACGGCGGGGCGGGATATTCGGGTTACTCGGATTTTCGGCAGAGTTATCCCATACCACGGTGGAGGCCAGCTTAGTGCCGCGGGGTAATTTGATGAACTCCTCAAATTGATATTGTTCCTGCCATGAAAAATCCCAGTCGGGAATATTTAGGAGATCGAGAGTTTCTCCTTCGGGCAAAGTGGCGGTCATTCGTAGTTGTTTGCCTAGATAATGGGCATGAGCACTGACGGCAAATGCCTCCACATCAATAGGGAGGGTGAATTCATCGGTAACCGTATAAGCCTTTTCCCCGGCCGGAATACTGATGCGATTCAGGGCCCCAAAGGCAGGGGGTAGTTGAACTCCGGAGAAGGATGTACTGGGTTTTTGATCTGTAAAATATAGGCCTACACTCGACTGGTCTCGTTCTGGTTTGCCGGAGGGATGATAGTGCATGGATAACACAAGATCGGCTTCTTTAGGCAAATAGTAAGCCAAATCTTCCGGCAGCTTTTCCGGTTGACCTCCAACAGCCCAACCCCCCAGAGGGCCGATGCCGCGACCTTGTTGACGCATCCGGCGGAATCCGGGACTAGGGTCGTTTTTGTCGAGACGTCTGGCTTCTCCAGTAGTGTCATAAAAGAATAAGCAATGATGTACTACGCTCCTTGCATCTGGACGAAACTCGATGGCTTTAAGCCATTTACCTTCTGGCAGATCTAAAGGAATTACAAAGCTACGGTAAATGTCACGCCCCTCATCGGGGACAGGAAATGGCTCGCTCATCTTCACTACCATGTCTGGTTTGCCAAGCTGCCATCCATCAATGAAGTTTGGTAGGGAGGGAAGTTTATCATGGTCACCTTCAGGCATGCCGCTTTCAACCCAATCGGCAATCGTGGAAATCTGTTCTTCGCTTAAGCGTCGGTCGCCGTGAAATTTAAAAGCGCTTTTTTGTGCATGCCACGGGGGCATGATGCGGTCTTCGGTGACAAGCTGTATGAGTTTGCCGCGCTTCCTTACGTCATTATAGGACATTAATGCGAATGGGC
This sequence comes from Verrucomicrobiales bacterium, assembly GCA_003517285.1. Lineage (GTDB taxonomy): Bacteria > Verrucomicrobiota > Verrucomicrobiia > Limisphaerales > UBA1100 > UBA1100. The sequence continues at coordinate 7,630 of DPAW01000250.1, read as the reverse complement.
CGGCTTCACCGGGTCGATGGCATGAGGTGCAGTTTTGAAAAATAATCGGTGCGACGTGCTCGGTGAAAGTGATTTCCTTGGCTTCTGCACACACCAATCCGACCAACAAAGTGGCGGTGAGTAAAAAATAACGCATTTTTATTTAAGCTTGGAGATGTAACAACCGATTGATTTTCCACGGGGTGCAGGTGCCGGTTTGCCGGCCAGTATTGCATCGATTGCAATGCGTAAATCGTGTTGGGTGATCACGCTTCTGGGTTTGCCGAAATCCTCGTAGTAATTATTGATACGACCGCGGTATACGGCTTTGCCATTAATTAGAATGGCGGCTTCGGGTGTGATTTTTGCATCGGCTGCTCGAACTAGTATGTGATTATGGTCGTGCGTTCCGGGGATCGACTTTAGCTGATAATCCTCTTGGTGTGTTTTCAGTTCCTGCGGGGTGCTTTGCGGATCGGTGTACACCATCAGAAAACGAACTTTCCCCTTGTAGTCATCGGTTATTCGCCGAATTTCCGGAACCATTTTATTAGCAACGGGGCAGTCATTGGTGGTAAAAAACATTACAATAGGCGTGGCTCCCTTGAGGGGATCAATGGACTTGCCGGCCAAGGTTTTAACCGGTGCGGATTGCAAGAAAGTGGCACTGGCGAGCAATAGGGACGTGCTAAAAATGAGAAATCTCATGTTGAATTGATTGACGCGCGATAGAAACCTGAGGTTACAGCGCGTCGAAGACGATAGCAACGCTGGGGTTGATTAGCCTTTGGCGACGAGCTCGGCGATTTGTACGGCGTTGAGCGCGGCGCCTTTCAGTATCTGATCGCCGACCACCCAGAAGCTGAGGCCGTTTTTCATGGCGCAATCTTTCCGGATTCGGCCCACAGCGCAGTTATCCTGCTCGGCCATGTCGAGTGCGAGCGGGTAGAGATTTTTTTTCACATCATCCACGAGATCCAGCCCGGGCGCTTTCTTGAGCACGCGACGTGCGGCGGCCACGGTGACGGGCTTGGTGAACTCGGCATTTACGGAAATGGAATGAGCACGATACACGGGGATGCGCACACAGGTGCTGCTGGCCTTGAAGCGTACATGATGCATGATCTTGCGGCCTTCATTTTCCAGTTTCATTTCCTCCTTGGTGTAGCCGTTGTCGAGAAACGCATCGACGTGGGGCAGGGCGTTGAAAGCGATTTGGTGTGGGTACACTTCGGTCTTCACTTTGCGCCCGCGGGCGAGGGTCTTGACCTGTTGTTCCAGCTCAATAATTCCTTGCGCGCCGCTGCCGCTGACGGCCTGGTAGGTGGAGGCAAAAATCCGTTTCACGCCGAATGCCTGGTGCAGCGGGTTCAGGGCCATCAACGTGATGATGGTGGAGCAGTTCGGGTTGGCGATGATGCCTTTGTGCTTTTTGACATCGGCCCCATTGATTTCCGGCACGACCAGCGGCACGGATTTATCCATGCGAAAGGCACTGGAATTATCCACCACCACCGCGCCGGCGGCTGCTGCGGCCGGCGCGTATTCCTTGCTGATGCCGCCCCCAGCACTAAAGAGAGCGATGTCCACCTCGGCAAATGAATCCTTGGTGAGTTCGCGCACGGTGTAGCGGTTGCCTTTGAAACCGATGCGTTTGCCGGCGCTGCGTTTGGAGGCCAGCGGAATCAGTTGATCCACGGGAAAACGGCGGGCTTCCAGCACGCGGAGCATTTCCTGCCCGACCGCACCGGTTACGCCCGCAACGGCGACGTTCAATTTACGCTTTTTCATCGAAGGGGCGGGGAGCATACGCGAAACAGGTCGACTGTCAAATCGCCAAAAAGACTCGTCGGCCACCGTTCTCTGTGGTTGGTTCAGACCGTGAGCGAGACGGTGACTATTCGAGCCGCCTGCCGCGAGGATGTGCCGGCGATTTTGGTGACTTACAACGCGGCGGTGAAAGAGCCCGCGGCGGCCTACGAGGATTCTCCCAACACCTTGCGCCAGCGCGAGGAGTGGTTTGATTATTATCACCAGCGCAATTTCCCAATCTTAGTTGCAGAAAGGGCCGGGTTGGTGGTTGGCTGGGGTTCGCTCGGGCCGCATCAGGAGCGGAGCGGGTTTCGTTTTACCGGTTCGGTGGCGTTGTATGTGGATGCCATTTATCGTCGACAAGGGATAGGCGGCTTGCTCTTGGAAGCATTGCTGGATACAGCCCGTGAACGCCGGTTGCATTGCCTGCTGGCGGTGATTGATTCAAAAAACGAACCTAGCCTGCAGCTTCATCAGCGGCAGGGGTTCCGAGAAGCCGGTACGTTTCGTGAAGCCGGCTGTAAATTCGGTCAATGGCGGGATGTTGTTTACCTACAATATTTACTTGATGACCGCTCGAGTCCCGGAGACTGATTTAGTAAGAAAAAAGCCGCGCATTATGCGCGGCTATAAAAATTTATTGGAGTCTAAATTTACTCTGATGGAGGGTTGTTACGCCTCTCCTCCATGCGTTTACGAAACTCTTCCATTTGCTTCCTGCGTTCCTCATCACGACGCTCCCGTTGAGGGTCTTTCATTTCAAAACGCTCGGAGATCTCAGTCGCATCTGGGTTGGAGAGGGCTTGTAGACGGTTTTCAACTGAATCAAACATTGCAACGAAGTCCGCATCGCTTGTGGAGGCTTTAAGTCCGTTGAGAGCAGCGCGTCGTAGAGCTAGGGCGTCCGCATCTGGGCGACCCTCTCCGAGTCTCCTAACTTCGCGTATCGCGGCTTCCCGAGATCGGCTTCCTCCTCCACCAAACATGTTACGGAGAAAATCGCCACCTCGGCGACCGTTGTTTTCACCGCGTGCTGCGGCTGCTTCGCGTTCGGCTTGGGCTTTGGCGCGTTCGGCTTCTTCTTCTCCCATTTTCACGAGATACCCCTGAAAGCGATCGACCATCACTTGTCCTGCCTGGGGATGTTGGTCAATATAATCATTGATTATTCGGTATAGTTGCTCTTTCCCGCGGTCATCCAAATTCCCTTGCTGGTAAGCTTTAGCCAAAACGGGGACCGATTTATCTTCCATCACCCTACGGAAATACTCCAAAGCAGATCCATTAACGGATCCATTCTTAACTAAAAGGGTTTCTGCTTCTTCAGCAAAAGTGAGGTCTTTATAGCGGATTATTAGGCCCCAAAGTGCGTTGGATGAGCGTCCTTCGAGGCGGGTGGGAACTTCTGAAAGGGCCGGTGGGTTAATCAGAATATCTTTGGCTGCGCCTAATACCTGTTTTTTGAACTGGTGCTCACCTTCAGCCATGAGCGTTAATTGCTGATCAATCAAATTTACTTCGACCCCACTGGCAGTGTAACCCAGAATTTTTACCAAGGTTGCCTCAGCATCATTGGTTCCAATTCTGCCAAGTATCTCAATAAGACCCATCCTAAGGGAATCAGGCCTCATCTGTACACCTTGGCCACCACCAGGACCACGTTCGCCACCACCAGGACCACGACCGCCCCCGGGGCCTCCGCCACCAGGACCACGACCACCACCGGGGCCACCGCCACCAGGGCCACGACCGCCACCGGGTTGGGCGTACATGGATATTGTTAAAGCCAGAATCGAAATGTAGGTAGTGTAGAGTTTCATGTTATTCGAAAATAGTTATCGGCGTCCACCGCGATCGCGGCCTCCCCAGCCCCATCCCATCATGGATCGGAGAGAGCGAAATCCATCATCGCCCATTTCATCCATTTGGGCTTTTTGTTCGTCCGTCATCAATGATTTGTACTCATCACCGAGTTTGGTGAAATAAGCTCTCATTTCATCTCGTTTTTCCTCCACAGAGATTTCTTGGTTGCCCCAAATCTCACGCATTTTTGTGCCCATAACTTCCCGGTGTTTTTCGCTGAGCTTTTTCATCTCATCCATCTGGGTATTAGTGATTTGCATTTGCTGGCGAAAAGATTGGCGGCCAAATTCGCGGTCCACTTTACTATCTAAAAATGCATTGATCGCTGGTACAGCTTGGTCTCCAGCATCCACGAGGCTTTCAAAGTAGTGGATCAAACGGCGCTGGGATTCAGTATCCTCACCCGTCATTTCATCGGCGGCTAATTTGTCGATTAGATCTGCGGGGTCGGTAACAACGCCAGGAACAGTCACCCCTGTTTCAATCACTTCCACCCGTCCAGCCTCTGCTTCAGCTGCTTTGAGTTTTTTTGTGAGATCGACAATTTGTTTGTCTTGGTCGTTGGTTTTGACTTCGACGATTCGCTCAACTTCTACAGTTTTAGTTTTACCAGCAACCAAATAGGTTACGGCGGCACTAACAACGGCAGTGACTAGAATAGCGGCTACAATTTTCATGTTTTACTCATTTAAAGTTGACGTTAGTCATGACGGAAAGGTTACAGATAGCAAGTTTTTTGGGGAATCTATTTAAGAATTCACCGCCTCGGCGGCGGGATGCTCGGTTTTGGGCGAGGCCCTGCGAAGTTTTTTAATGATGGCCGGCAGTTTCTCGAGCAGGTAATCCACCTCGGCATCGGTGGTATATTTGCTGAGGCTAAACCGCACAGCGCCCATGGCGTGCTCGGGCGAAAGCCCCATGGCAATAAGCACATGGCTGGGAGCCATGGAGCCAGTGGTGCAGGCCGAGCCGCTGCTGGCACAAATACCCTCGCGGTTGAGTAACAGCAGGATGGCCTCCGCTTCGCAGTCGGCAAAGCTCAGATTGCTGGTGCTAGCTAGGCGCGGTTCCTTGGCACCATTACGGGTGACGCCGGGAATGGCTTCGAGAATACCATCCTCCATGCGATCGCGCAGTGCGCGTATACGTTCTACCTCTCCGCCTAGGCTGGCGGTGGCCATTTCGGCGGCTTTTCCGAAAGCGATCATATAGGCAACATTTTCGGTGCCACCGCGGCGACCGCTTTCCTGTCCGCCTCCCACTATATACGATTGATAAGGTAAACCTTGCCGTACATAAAGGCAGCCAATTCCCTTGGGCGCATGGAGCTTGTGTGCGGAGAGCGA
>DPAW01000250.1:0-2222 GCA_003517285.1 Verrucomicrobiales bacterium | reverse complement strand
GCAGATGGCGGCGATCTCTTCAATGGGAAAGACCACGCCGGTCTCGTTGTTGGCCATCATCACTGAAACCATGGCGGTATCGTCTCGGATAGCTTCATGGATCTCGTGTACATCCAGCTGGCCGGCGCGATCCACGGAAATCCAAGTGACCTCCACACCGCGTTTCTCAAGCATCTGCCCATACTTGATATTTGCCGAATGCTCGACGGCGGTGGTGATTATATGGCGTTTGCCGGGCTGGGTTTGCAGGGCGCTGTTGAGCGCAGCGTTGTCGCTCTCAGTGCCGCAACTGGTGAAAATAATTTCGCGCGGTTCGGCATTGATGAGCTCCGCCACCTGCGCGCGGGCTTGGTCCACCGCCTCGCCGACCTCGTTGCCGAAGGAATAGGCGCTGGAAGGATTGCCCCATTGCTCGGTGAGAAACGGCAACATCGCCTCAACCACCTCCGGCGCGACCCGCGTGGTGGCGTTGTTGTCGAAATAATAAACTGTACCGTTGCTCATGGGCACAACCCGCATGCTACCCAGCTGCAGGAGAACGGCGAGTTAAACAGGGTTTCCCCTTCAAAATCAAAGCTTTTTCGAGGGAATGTGAAGAGTGAAGCAGAAAACCTACGGGTTCGGCGGGATCAACGCGCCAATTTCCCGTTCCAACTGTTTACACAAGAGGTAATCGTGGGCATAGTCATAGATCGCCCCTCGGCCCATTTCCCATGCGGCTTCGAGGGTCAGTTTCCCATTGGCGAATGCCTTACGAGCTTCCTCCGGCTTGTTGCTGCGCTGTAAGGAAGCGGCCTTGAGAAACCAACAAGGAGCGACGTTACCCCAGTGTTTTCTCACATCATCAGGGGCGTTCAGCACGGAGTCGGCCCATTTTTCTGCAGCTTGAAATTCCTTGGCCCGGAATTGAATCAACGCCTTGGTCATGTGAGACCAGTAAAGGTATCGCGAATTTTGTCCGGCTTGGATACTGCGATCAATTATTTCATTGGCGGTGGCGATATGCTTCTCATTAGCCGGAAGCATCACGAGCACTTTGGCCAGTCGTTCTGAGGCTATCGAGTTTGAGGAATTTGTGGATTCCAAAATCTCATCTTGAAGGCGCGATAAGGAAATTGAAGCCCCTAAATAAGAGAGCAAAAATGTTTCGTAATAACGCTTTGAAAGAAGATTCAAATCTTTGATGTTCGGGTTGGGTTGCTCTTTAAATCGATGCGTGCGGTAGCGTTCATCCATAACTACCCCAAGCTTTCGGTTGATGTTGGTGGGCGCCAACTGTTCGAGGGCCAGTACGGCCATGGCTTGAATGCGGGGGTTCAGGTTGGTTTGCAGGTTTGAAATCCGCCGCATTTCTTCGAAGGTTGCTTTATTACGGGACGTGATTTCATAAAGGGCATCGGCCTTCATGCTGTAAGAGCTGGAGCTGAGAGCATAGCGCAGATCCAAGTTCGGGAATTTTTCCTTGGCGTGACTGATGGCTTCGGTCACCTGATCTGCTAGCAGTAACTTTGCGAGTCTGCTCATTTGGCTTTGAAAATAGGAGTGGCGGGATCCGGCGTTGGTTTTGTTAAATCCGATGTAAGACCACATGTAGGCTTCCACGACGTTTTGCGGGGCTGGCTGGGGCGTCGTGTTGGAAGGGCGGGCGGGGCTAGTTGGAATTCCCTTTGTTAATTCACTCACTAATATGTAGATGGAACCCGCCCACCCAAGTTCGGCGGCTTTGCGATTCCATTCTTCGGAAAGCGGCAGGTTGGGCGATTCGATTCCATTGCCGTTTTTGAGAGCTATTGACAGACAATAGGCGCCGTATTGCCCATTTCGTTGGGCGAGATAATGAAACATACGGGCGCCTTCCTCCTTGTCTTCCTTCAGCCCATTATTGGTCATATAGGCAACTCCCAAGGCCGCGAAGGATTTGTTGAAACCTTGTTCGGCGGCTTTGCGATGCCACTTAATGAAATCGATCATATTTTTTTCTCCGATCTTTCCCTCGCGGCGCGCATGGGCCAATGCGTTTTGGGCAAAGGGATCAGTGTGGGCACACTTTTGAATTAACTCCCGGAATTTTTCTGGATCTTTTTTGGGAACGCCATAACCGGATTGATAACAAACGGCCAGTTTGGATTGAAACCAGGGGTTACCCTTATCCGCTTCGGCTCTGATCTGAGGCATAATAGATTCCAAAGGGGCCAACCCCGCCGGTTCATCACGTGCGATTT
>DPAW01000056.1 GCA_003517285.1 Verrucomicrobiales bacterium | reverse complement strand
TAAATGCGCTCAAAGGTCTCGTCGGAATGTTCGTCCAGCTTAGCCTCGAAGTTTAAATCGTGATTGCCGATCACGTTGTACCAAGGGATGCCGATTAACGCCACGGTGCGGTTGAGGCTGCCAAATAGTGACAGATTATCATTCATGATATCGCCCAAGGTCACGCCGAACTTCGCGTCCGTGCCCACCAGTTCCGCGACCACGTCATTGGCGATGTAATCAATCTGCGTCTGCGACGTCGGTTGCGGGTCGCCAAAGAACACCGCGCGAAATTGGTCCGGCTCCGCCTGTTTGCGTAGCGGAAAATCAATCGACTTTGGTAACGGTCCCGTCGGTTTGCTCCCGGGGAAACGCGATGGTGGGGAGCCTTTCGGTTTGTGGATGTAATGAAACTGCGGCAGCTTGTGCTCGTTGAGCGGCGTCATCCAGCCGCTGGGCTTGAGCACAAACAGAATCGTGTCGTCAGTCACCGGTAATTGCCAGCGCCCGTCCGCATCCGTCTCCACAATCGCCTCGCCATTGGACACGCCCACACCCGCGAGTCCCTTCTCGTCTGGGTCGCGCTGGCCATTTTCGTTGGCGTCGTTAAACACAGTCCCTGAAGCCATTTCCACCGCCCAAGCAATGCTAGCGGTACATAATAGAGTGATGATCGTTTTCATTTTTAATTTCTCCCAATGCAATATAGCCACTCCTGCCGGCCGCCGCGCTTGGCGGTGACTCGGAGGTAGAGGCGGCTGCCGCTGATAACCGGGGAGGCGTACATTTCCTCGCCAAGTTGATTGGTAGCCAGCAACTTAAACTCTTTCGGGTCCGTGCTGAACACGTAGCTTTTGCCCGCGAGATTGGTGGCGTAAATGCGGTTGCCGGCGAGAACAGGGGAGGCGAAAAAGGCACCGCCGAGCCGTTCCTTCCAGCGTTCCTTGCCGGTAGCCGAATCCCAGCACACCGCAAAACCGGCATCCATCGTGGCGTAGAGTTGATCGCCCTTCACCAGCATGGAAGGCACGTACACACGCGAGGTATTTTGCCAAGCCACCTCGCCGGAGCCATCGGCCTCCACGGCCATAGTGTGATTCTTCGGCCAGCCGCCGCTGATGAACACGCGTTTGCCGTCGGTCACCGCGGTGGTTACGCACTCCTGGGTGCTGCCCTTGATCTCCCAATGCTTCTTGCCCGTGAGAGGGTCGAGGCTGGTGATGAGTTCAGCACCGGCAAACACCATCTGTAATTTGTCATGCGCAGTGACCATCACCGGCGTGGTGTAGTTCGGATACTTCGGTCGTTGAATGCGCCACAGTTCCTTGCCGGTCTGCTTGTTGAACCCGACCACCGCGCCGCCGATCTGTTTGCTGTCCGCCTTGGCCACCACCACGTTTTGATAAATCATCGGCGACGTCCCGTAGCCTTGGTGGATCACATAATCGCTCACCGGTTGTTGCCAGCGCACCTTTCCTTCCATACCCAACGTCGTGAGAAAGACCTGGTTGTCATTCGGGAACGTCACGTACAACTGCTCCCCGTCGCATACCACCGATGAGGAGGCATGTGACGCGTGTTTGTTGCCACCCTTCAAAAACTTGCCCGTGTGCACCGGCGTCCGCCAAATCAATTTCCCCGTCGCTTTCGCAAGGCAGAGCACCGACTGCACCTGCGAATCGGCCTCCGCCGTGGCGAGATAAACATGGTCGCCCACAATCGTCGGCGTGCTGTGCCCGCGCCCCGGCAGCGCTGTTTTCCATGCGACATTTTCCGTGATGCTCCATTTTAAGGGCAAGCCCTCGACCGCCTGCGCATGGCCGTCGCCCTGCAATCCCCGCCATGCCGGCCAGTCGGTGGATTGAAACTTAATGGGTTCAGCGAAACTGATGACGGCTGTGCCAAGGGCGATGAGGAGCATTGAACACCAATTCATGTCGGTAGCCTTGCCGGAAACTAGACTACGGGCAAGGTGGAACTTGCCCGTCCTTGGAGCATCGGTCATGCTTCGGATATGCAAATTCGTTTGGCGGTGGCCGCGGTATTGTGGAGTGGAGTGACGGTTCTGTTGGCGGCGGTAAAGCCGAGCCAACCGGTGGTGGAGAAACCGTTTACACCGGTGGAGGCGGCGCGGACGATGCAGGTGCCGAAGGGGTTTAATGTGACACTATTTGCGGGCGAGCCAGCTATCACGCAGCCGATTGGGTTTTGCCTCGATGACCGCGGGCGGTTGTGGGTGGCGGAGGCGAATAATTATCCAGACAAGAAGGCGGGCCTGAACGATCGCATTATTATTCTCGAGGATACCGACGGCGACGGTCGGCATGACAAGCGGATCGTATTTTACGACAAACTCGAGTATGTGAGCGGCATCGAGGTCGGTTTCGGCGGGGTGTGGGTGATGTCGTTGCCGAATTTTTATTTTATCCCGGATGAAGATTATGATGGTGTGCCAGACGAGAAACCCAAGGTGTTGCTTGATGGCTTCGGCACTCACGCAAACGCGCACAACATCGCCAATGGTTTTGCGTGGGGACCGGACGGTTGGTTGTACGCCACGCACGGGCGCTCCAACTGGTCACTAGTGGGCAAACCGGGCACGCCGGAGGCTGAGCGCCGGCGTATTGATGGCGGCGTGTGGCGGTATCATCCGGTGCAGCATCGCTGGGAGATTTTTGCTGATGGCACGACCAATCCGTGGGGTATTGACTGGAATGATTACGGCCAGGCGTTTGTCTGTAACTGCGTGAACCCGCATCTCTTTCACGTGGTCCAGGGCGCGTACTATGAGCCGAGCCGCAATCGGCCTACTGGCCGGTTTGCCTATGAACGCATTGAGACCATTGCAGACCATTTGCATTTCACAAACACTAAGACCATCCGCGCAGGCATCGGCACGCCGGAGGAAGATCAGGCCGGTGGTGGGCACGCGCACTGCGGCACGATGGTGTATCTCGGCGACAATTGGCCGACGAAATATCGCGGGCAGGTGTTCATGAACAACATCCACGGTCGGCGCGTGAACATGGATGTGCTCACGCGCAAAGGGAGTGGGTACACTGCCTCGCACGCCCCGGATGTCATGCGCGCGGCCGATCCGTGGTTCGTAGGTGTAAGCCTGGCGTACGGGCCGGATGGCGGCGTGTATGTTAGCGATTTTTCGGACACTGGCGAATGCCATCACACGCGCAACACGCGCAAGCATACGGGGCGTATTTACAAGATCACTTACGGTAAACCTAAGCCGTGGCGCGGGGACATCGGTAAGCTCAAGACTGAGGAGCTCGCCACGCTGCAATTGCACAACAATGACTGGTTTGTTCGTCATGCTCGGCGCGTGTTGCATGAGCGGCTGGATTACACACACAAAATCTGGAGCCCCACCTCGTCGCATCCGGAGAAAAACCACGCTGCTTGGCGGTCCTTTCGATCGGGGCGCTTCGACGCGACGGATCAATTCTTGAAAGAACAACTCGCCGAACATAAAAGTGTGCCCAAGCGCCTACGCGCGTTGTGGGCCTTGTACGCGTCCGACGGCGTGGAGGCGGATGATCTGATGGTGTTGTTCAAGGACCGCAACGAGCACGTGCGCGCCTGGGCGATCCAGTTGCTCATGAATGATTTTCGTATTGCTAAGGGCGCTTTGGCGTCGCTCACTGAAATGGCGGAGAACGACAAATCGCC
>DPAW01000044.1:3090-7503 GCA_003517285.1 Verrucomicrobiales bacterium | reverse complement strand
GCGAGATAAGCGGTCATCGGCTCGAAATCTGTGATCACCACGTCCGGCTGGAATTCCTTGAACAACGACTTCTTTAACCGGCGAAACGTCTTCAGGCCGGCGCTCAGTTTGCCTAAATTGGCGGCCAGTGTTTTGGATTTGGATACCTTGTTATTTTCATTCGAAATCGTGAGGCCCTCGATCTTGAGCATGTCAAATTCCTCCTTGAGATTACGATAGCCGCGATCGTAGCTGGCCAGCTTGACCTCGTGCCCCTCCGCCACCAGATGCCGCGCCATTTGCTGTGAACGGGACGAATGCCCCGAACCTTCGCCGGACAACCCATAAACAATCCGCGCCATGCCCCAGTGTGGCCCGCCGATGGCGCGCGGTCAAAAGTCATTTGTGTGACAAGCCACCGTGAATCCGTCATACTCACGGGCGCATGAAAATGTTTCTCCAAGGCCAATGGCAGGAACGCGGGACGGTCGCTGAGGTGATTCATCCCTACGATGGCGCCGTGCTCGATACTGTGCCCGTGGGGGCTCCGGAGGATATCTCCGCGGCCCTGGATGGCCTGGAACAGGGCGTGGCGCTCATGCGCACATTACCGACGCACCGTCGCGTGGAGATCCTCCGGCGCACCGCGCAACTCATGGCCGAACAACAGGAGGACCTCGCCCGCCTGATCAGCCGCGAGGAAGGCAAGGTGTTGGCTGAGGGCCGCATCGAGGCTGGGCGCGCGATGGAGACCCTCGATTTATCCGCCGATGCCGCGCGTGATTTGCATGGCGAAACCGTGCCGTTGGATGCAACCCCCGGCGGCGTCGGTAAACTGGGATTTACCCTGCGGGTGCCGTGCGGCATCGTGGCGGCGATTACGCCCTTCAACTTTCCGCTCAACCTCGTGGCGCACAAAATTGGGCCGGCCATTGCCGGCGGCAACGCCGTGCTCCTCAAACCCGCCAGCGATACTCCGCTCTCGGCACTGAAACTCGTGGAGCTGTTGCTCGAGGCGGGGTTGCCTGAGGAAGCTATCGCTTGTGTCACCGGCCCTGGCGGCGAACTGGGCGAGGCGATCTGTGCCGATGCGCGCGTGCGCAAAATCAGTTTCACTGGCAGCGCCGAGGTGGGCGAGGCCATTACGCGCGCGGCCGGGCTCAAGCGCGTGACGATGGAGCTTGGCTCCAATAGCCCGGTGATCGTACTGGACGAAGCCGATGTGGCAAAGGTCGCCCGGACGCTGGCTGTGACCGGCTACGCGAATGCCGGTCAGGTGTGCATCTCCAGTCAGCGCGTGATCGCTACGCCGGGGGCGCATGCGGATTTGCTGGATGCCCTGCGCACGGAGGTTCAGCAATTGGTAGCCGGCGATCCGCTGGTCGAGGGCACGCAGGTGGGGCCGCTGATCCGCGAACGGGATGCGGCCCGCGTGGAGAATTGGCTGGGCGAGGCGGTGACGCAGGGTGCGGAACTGTTGTGCGGTGGCTCGCGCGAAGGAGCCGTGGTGCAGCCGGCATTGCTGGCGAATGTGGCGCCGGAAATGAAATTGAGCTGTGAGGAATTATTCGGGCCGGCTCTGGGCGTGACGCGGGCGCCGGATGTGGAGGCCGCCATTGCTCTGGCAAACGAAACACGATTCGGCCTTAGCGCGGCGGTGTTTACTCAGGATATCGACCGCGCTATGCGGTTTGCGCGTGAGGTGGATAGCGGCAATCTGCACATCAACTTCGGCACCGCTTGGCGTGCGGAGATCATGCCCTACGGCGGCCTTAAGGACAGCGGCTTTGGCAAGGAAGGCCCGCGCTATGCTGTGCAGGAAATGACCGAGAGCAAGATGGTGGTCATCCACGGATGAGCGCTCCTGTAACAATTTACTTCGGCCAAGCGTATTGATACGACACACGATCGCCGCATGGAATCCCCGCCCATTCTGGAAAAGAAACGGTATCACGACCTCGATGCCCTGCGCGCGACGGCGATGTTGCTGGGCATTTTATTGCACGGCGTGATCTCGTTCATGGGCGAAAAATACTGGCCGATTCAGGACACCCAATCGCCGTACTGGGAGGTGCCGGCCGAAATCCATGAGGCCGGGTCCGCGATCGGCATGGAATTGCCCGAGGAATTTAGTCCATACAAATTCGTCTTCATGCAGGCCATTCATGGCTTTCGCATGCCGTTGTTCTTCGTGGTGAGCGGTTTCTTCGCCGCCATGCTCTGGCGCCAACGTGGCATGAAAGAAATGCTCAAGCACCGTGCCAAACGGATTTTGCTACCGTTGTTTACGCTGGGAGCTGTGATGATTATTGCCACATGGATTGCAATGATCACCGGTGGATTGCTGGCCAACATGGGGGGGGAGACTAACAAGGGAAACCCATCTGATCTGTGGAGCTCAGCGGAACAAGGGGATGTGGAGGGTATTTACCGAGCATTGAAATCCGGAACCGATATCAACGTGAAAAACAAGGAAGGCCAATCGGCTCTGAGCTTGGCAGTATTTTGGCGGCAGAAAGATGCGGTAAAGGCACTACTGGAGAAAGAAGCTGACATCAATTCTTCCAATGGTTTGGATCAGAATACGCCGCTGCACATGGCGACTTTCGTGGCGGATGCGGAGTTGGTGGAGCTGCTTCTGGAATACGAGGCGAATCCCCTCGCCAAAAATACTCGCAACGAAACGCCTCTCGCGGTTGTGAGGGGAGAATGGAGCAGCGAGTTGGAAGGGGTGTATAAATTTATTGGCGGTCTCACTAAGCGGGAATTTGATATGGAACGGATCAAACGGGAACGTCTCCGGGTGCGAGACATACTGGTTAATGACCAAAGGGTAATCAGGCAAGAAGACACGGCATCAACCGAGCCAGAGCGGACTGAGAAGAAGGAATTTCCTGGTGGTGAGCAATTCAGGCAGTACTACGAAAAATTGCCCGATTGGGCCAAGCCGATCTCCTGGATCGTTGGCGGAGTGATTGGAGCAATCTGGGCGGGTTCCATGGTGCCGGCTTTCCACCATTTGTGGTTTTTGTTCTATCTAATGATCATAATTCTCCTTTTCGCTCTGGTGATGTGGATTGCGAAGAAATGGAAGTTCCGTGCCTGGGCCGATTGGACGATCAAGATGCCGCTGTGTTTACTCTGGTTATTTCCGCTGACATTTATCGCGCAGGTGACTATGTGGCAATCGTTCGGACCGGACACGCATACTGGGCCAATTCCATGGCCCCCAAAGGTATTGTACTATGCTATCTTCTTTGGGTTCGGCGCCTTGTGCCATGGCCGGGATGTCTTCGAGGAACAATTGGGAAAATACTGGTGGTTGAGCTTTTTGATCGCCGGGCCGGTCCTGCTGGTGGGCGTCGGTTTTTTGGAAACACGCAATGTTCAACTGGGCACGCAATTATCTCAGGGAAATTTTAAGCCCATTGTCATCAGTCATTTGATTGCGAGTGCGTGTATTGTGCTGTATTGCTGGTTGGTGATCTTTGGGTTCATCGGAGTGTTCCGGCAATTTTTCTCCGGTGAAAACAAAACGATCCGGTACCTTTCGGATTCGTCCTACTGGCTCTACGTGGCGCATATGCCGCTGATGATGTTTCTGCAGGGGCTGGTGGCACCGTGGGCGATGCCGAGCCTGGTGAAATTCCTGTTGGTGTGCGGTGTTACGGTTGGGCTGCTGCTGCTCATGTACGAGTACGTGATCCGGTACACCTTTATCGGCACGATGCTCAACGGCAAACGTATGCGCGAACCGGCGGCTTCCTAGATTGCTTGCCTCTCCTGCGAGCACGCGGCACCCTGCTGAATGCATCGTCTATTTTACTTTCTGGCCGTGATGGCATTTGTCGCGTTGGGTGTGGAAGAGTCCAAGGAAAAACCCAATCCACTCTTGTCGCTGGAACGGCTTTACGGGAAACCCGAGTTCAGCGCCAAAAGCTACGGCGTCAAATGGCTTGAGGCAGGGCAGGGATATGTGCGGCTGGAGAAATCGAAGGCGACGAAGGACGCGCGGGATATTGTGCGGGTGGATCCGGCGACGGGGAAGCGGGAGATTTTGGTGGCGGCCAAGGCGCTGATTCCGGCGGGGGAAAAGAAGCCGCTGGCGGTGAGCGGGTACACGTTCACGAAGGATTTGGCGAAGGTGCTCATTTATACGAACACCCGCCGCGTATGGCGCGTGCATTCGCGAGGGGATTACTGGGTGCTCGACCGGGCCAGCGGCAAGTTGCGTCAGCTCGGCGGTAAGGAGGCGTCTGAGGCGACGTTGATGTTTGCCAAGTTCTCGCCGACGAACAGCAATCAAGTGGCGTATGTGCGCGCCAAGAATGTGTACGTGGAAGATTTGGCGACCGGCCGGATTGAGGTGTTGACCAAGCGTTCTCGCGACACGGTGATTAACGGAACGTTCGATTGGGTTTATGAGGAGGAACT
>DPAW01000044.1:0-2700 GCA_003517285.1 Verrucomicrobiales bacterium | reverse complement strand
GGCGTGAAGGAGATGCACATGATCAACAATGTGCCGGGCAATTATCCGCAGGTGGTGACTTTTCGATATCCGAAGGTTGGTGAAACCAATGCGCGCGCGCGGGTGGGCGTGGTGTCTGCGGACGGCGGCGAGACGACCTGGGTGCGGGTGGAGGGAGATCCGCGCAATCATTACATCGCTCGCATGGATTGGGCGGATAACTCAAAGGAGCTGTTGCTGCAACGGCTGAACCGATTGCAAAACCGCAACGCGGTGATGATCGCTGATGCCGCCACGGGCAAGGCGCGCACGGTTTATACGGACCGCGATGAGGCGTGGATCGAGGTGCGTTTTGGCTTCACGGATTGGGTAGAGGATCAGTTCACCTACGTGAGCGAACGCGCGGGGTGGCGGCAGTTGTATCTCGTGTCCCGAGCGGGCGAGGCGAAGAAAGTGACGCGGGGAAACTTCGATATCATTCGCATGCTGAACCTCGATGCGGCGAACGGGATCGCCTATTTTACCGCGTCCCCCAAGAACGCCACCGAGCGGTATCTCTATCGGATTAACCTGGACGGCACGGGGTTAAAACGGTTGTCGCCAGCCAAGCAGCGCGGCTCGCACAGTTACAGTATTTCGCCTGATGCAAAATGGGCGGTCCATACGTTCTCAAGCATCCAGTCGCCACCGGTCACGCAATTGATCAAGCTGCCCGCCCACGAGCCGGTGCGTACGCTGGAGGACAACGCCGCCCTGCGCGCGAAGGTGAAGACCTTGGCCGAACCGAAGCGGGAGTTTTTCAAAATCGATATTGGCGACGGCGTGCAAGTGGATGCGTATACGGTGCTGCCACCGAAGCTGGATCGTTCTAAAAAATATCCGCTCTTCATTTACGTGTACGGCGAGCCGGCCGGGCAAACGACGGTGAATCGCTGGTCCGGCCCCGGCGGCATGTGGCACTGGATGCTGGCGCAGCAGGGATACGTGGTGATGAGCATCGACAACCGCGGCACCACCGCGCCGCGCGGCAATGCCTGGCGCAAGAGCATCTACCGACAGGTCGGTATCCTCGCTTCCAAGGATCAGGCGGCTGCCGTGCGGCAGGTGTTGAAGGATCGCCCCTACCTCGATTCCGACCGCGTGGGCGTCTGGGGCTGGAGCGGCGGCGGCTCAATGACCCTCAACGCGCTCTTTCGGTATCCCGATCTGTATCACGCGGGCATCTCTATCGCGCCCGTGCCGAATCAGCTGCTCTACGACACCATTTATCAGGAACGCTACATGGGCCTGCCGGACGATAACAAGGAGGGCTACAAAAATGGATCGCCGATCACGTTCGCCAAGAACCTGAAAGGCAAGCTACAGCTCATCCACGGCACGGCGGATGACAACGTGCATTACCAGGGTATGGCCAAGCTCGTCGATACGTTGGTGGCGCACAACAAGCCATTCGAGATGCTGGCTTACCCGAATCGGTCCCACTCCATCCGTGAAGGCAAAGGCACCACGCTGCATCTGCGCACGGCGATGACGGAGTTTTTACGGCGCAACCTGCCGCCGGGGCCACAATAGTTTCTGGAATTCGGGAGGTGCCAGATCGGGCTGCTCGAACCATTTTCCGTAGAATACTTTTGATAAGTACCGGGCTAAATCGCGATCGGCCTCAGCCTGCCAGATTTTGGAATGTCGCGGTGTGTTGTAGTAGGTTGGATTTGGAGTGACGTAATAGGCTGCGTGGATGGCTTGTAGGGAAATTTTTTGATTGAGCTTTGGAATTCGTGCGTGGCTGGAAACTGCTTTGTATAATACATCCAGCGACGGGCGATCAAAGTGAAAGAAAGCGATCCGGGATGGCGTGCAGCTGTAGGATAACTCCCTTGGAGAAGAATCCAGCGGCGAGGATCTTGGGTGATAATGCTCCAATTCTTCCATGACCTCCACGGTCTTGTACCGTCCATCATCAATTCCATCATCTATCACTTTGGTTATCTTTAGGGGAGACCGGTAAGGGAAATGATGGATATAGAGCTTGTTTTGAAACATCAGGATTACTCCTCGATGATCAGGATTTCCCCTGGAATTTGGGATGCTGGGAACATAGATTTCAGCCCCGTTTAATTCAGTGCCATCCTTAAACTTCAGTTTTAGAGCTGCTATCGTTTGGTCACTGAAAAAGGCAGTCAAGAAAAGCACGGTCAACAATCGAACCATAAATCAAAATAACATGAGTCATTCGGATCCGCTACTCACTTGGCGATTTATTCCATTAAAAAAACCGCCCTATTGGACTAGACAATTGACCGCTGGCTGCTAATTTTCGCCGACCCCATTGATTCATGAAAAAAATCTTTTTTGCTCTCACCCTGTTGCTGGCGCTGAATTTGGCGGCCAAGGACAAGCGCCCCAACATTTTGTTTGTGTTCAGTGACGACCACGCTACGCACGCCATTGGCGCGTACAACGGCTGGCTGAAGGCGGTCAATCCCACGCCGGAAATCGACAAGCTGGCCAAGGACGGCATGGTGTTCGAGAAAAGTTTTTGTTCCAACTCCATTTGTGGGCCGAGCCGCGCGGTGATTATGAGTGGCAAGCACAGCCACAAGAATGGGTTCATGAACAACGGCAACACTTTCAATTGGAACCAGCAGATTTTCCCGAAACTGCTCCAGAAGGTTGGATATCAAACGGCCATTTACGGCAAGAGCCATCTCAAGGGCAATC
>DPAW01000029.1:3201-5534 GCA_003517285.1 Verrucomicrobiales bacterium | reverse complement strand
TCCCAGCTATCCGGAAAGACCGAGTGTCGGGTTACATTGCTGGTTGATAAACCAGCCAAAACTCTGGCTTTATTGATCAATGATCGATTGGTGAACAAATGGGAGGATGGGCGTGGTGCCTTTGCCGGTAAGGGGAACGGAGTGTTGTTTACCTCACGCAACAATAGCGCCATGCGGATAAGCCGCATTCGTATTCGTGAATGGGATGGCACCTTGCCAAACGGCGATAAGCAAGAATTGGGTAACGGCAAGGAAGATTACGTGCGATTCAGCAACGGCGATGGTTTCTCAGGGCGAATCATGAGGTTGGAAGATGGCAAACTGGTGTTCAAAACCAATTTTGGCGAGGTGCCCGTACCGATGGACACAGTCGAAAAAATGGCCGTGATCAATCCCGCCCAAGAATCGATCAGTACGCCAAAGGCTGTTTCAACGGATCTGATGGGTGATGGGAATTTGATATTGGAATTCCTTGGCTGGGAACAGCAGGAGGTCAAGGTGCGCCATCAATTTATGGGAGATATGTCGGTGGATCCCGGCGTTTTCGAATCACTTAAATTCAACCTCGACCAACCAAGACAGCGTCAGGGCGCTGGCTTGTTCGATCAATGAAAAATATTAAGCTCATGTTCGTGGCGGCGCTTTGCGGCACTAGCCTCTCGACTTTCGCCGAAATCGTGATTAAGCCGGTGCGCACGCCCTCGGTATCCACTAATCGTCCCGGCATCATTGTGCCCGGGCCGGATGGCGGTGGGGTTACGTATGAGCAAAAGCAGCAGGTGATTGAGCTGCTGGATGGCGACGTGCTCAAAGGAACTTTCGTGGGGTTTGATTCCGAAGGCGGTGCCAAGTGGCGGCATTCAGCCGTGAAAACGGACATCGAATTCATGACCGATAGCCTTAGTAAGATCCGACTTTTCCCGCGACCTTACTCGGGCGCTCCCAGTGATAATACAAGAGTGGAATTGGTGACCGGCGAGGAATTGAGTGGTGAATTGTTGGAGATGAACAACCGGCATTTAATTCTGAAGGCGTGGTATAGCCGCAGCACTTTGCGAATTCCCCGTGAAAAAATTCTGGCCATTCGGCCGGCTACTGCGGAGGCAGGGGTGATTTATGAAGGACCCACCGGGATGGAAGGTTGGAAGAGTCAGGGGGTAGGTATTCGGAATGTACAAGTACCCGTAGTCCCGGGGGGGGGGCGTTTCTTAAACGGGCCCGTTAAAGGTTTAAGGCAGCCTTTGCCTGGCGCTGGATTGCCTGGTGCTGGCGGGGCACCAGCTATTGATCCGATTACTGGGTTGCCAGTGGCGAATCAGCAATGGCTATACAGCAACGAGTCATTTGTGGCCACGCGGTCCAGTTCGCTGATTGGTCGGAAGATGAAACTGACGGATAAGGTGAACGTGGAGTTTGATTTGAATTGGCGTGGTAATTTCAATCTGGGTATCAGTGTTTTTGCTGATAAGTTCGATGCCTATTCGGGTAATTCCTACATGGTTGGGTTCAGCCCCAATGATTGTTATCTGATGCGCATGGCCAACAACGTGCAGAATAATCTGGGGCGAGCCAGTTATCAGGATTTGCGGGGTAAAACCAAGGCACGTATTTCCGTGCGCATAAACAAGGAGGCGGGGACCATTGCGTTGGTGTTGAATAACCGCGTGGTAAAAGAATGGGAGGATAACGCAGGATTTGCCGGCAAGGGCGAGAATGTGAGCTTTGTGTTGCTGCAAAATACATATGTGAAGGTCAGCAATATCCGCGTGAGCCAGTGGGACGGTAAATTGCCTTCCGGGGAAGGTTCGAAAAAGGAGGGCAAGGACTTGCTGGTGATGAGCAGCGCGGGCAGTTTATCCGGCGAATTGCTTGGGATTTTGGATGGCAAAGTTCGGTTTAAGGCAGCGTTTTCGCCAGAGCCTTTGGAGATGACACTCGACACGGTGGCGCGCATCAATCTTGCCGACGCGGAACTGGAGAAGCCCAAGCTTGGCTTGGGTGATGTGCGGGTCACGTTCTCCAGCGGCGGCCAGTTTACCTTCCTGCTCGAAAACTGGGGCGCAGATCGGGTCACCGGCTTAAGTACGGTTTTGGGCCGGGTAGAATTTCAGCCGGGCGCCTTCTCGATGCTGGAGTTTAACCTGACCAAAAAAGAAGGGTCCGGTAGTGCAGATCCGTTTGATGACTTCTAGGCCGGTGATGGCTGCAGTAACTGCGGCGTGAATAGCCCGCGAACAAATCTCCAATAACTGGGCCTTGAGGGAGCCGGCCGACAGGTTACGGTGACTTCGAACCGTACCCACCATGACGATTGCTCATTCCAGCGAGGAAAA
>DPAW01000029.1:0-2791 GCA_003517285.1 Verrucomicrobiales bacterium | reverse complement strand
GAGGACACAGTGACCGTGAATCTTGACATCACCTTGCGCCCAGTGACGTGGTTGGCATTGCAGAAATACGCGACTAAGCATGACTGCTCCTTGTCTGAGTCCTTGGAGCACGGGCTGGAGGAATCCGAGGCGGTGGGGGATTGTATTAACATCCGTCAAGCCAAGCGCTAAGGCGAATCTGAATCAAGCGCATGCCGGTGTGGTGGAATTGGTAGACACAGGGGACTTAAAATCCCCCGGCCTTTAAAAGCCGTGCCGGTTCGACTCCGGCCGCCGGTACCATTTTTCATGAATGCTGAAGAACAGATCGAAGCGCTCGGGTTGGAGTTGCCACCACCTCCCAAACCGGGCGGGGTATATCAGCCATTGTTGATCCATGACGGTTTGGCTTATGTGTCCGGTCATGGGCCATTGCTGCTGGATGAAACCTATCTGACGGGCAAAGTGGGCGGTGAATTGGGTGTGGATGAGGGGCGGGCTGCGGCGCGGCAAACTGGGCTGGCAATTTTGGCGACATTACAGGCGCGGCTGGGCAGTTTGAATCGCGTGAAACGTCTGGTGAAATCGTTCGGCATGGTGAATGCTACCGCGGATTTTGGAGAGCACCCGCAAGTGATCAATGGCTACAGCGAATTGATGGCCGAGGTATTCGGTCTGGAAAACGGCGTGGGTACGCGAAGCGCAATTGGGATGGGATCGTTGCCGGGCAATATCGCGGTGGAAATCGAGGCGGTGTTTGAAGTGGCGGATTGACGATGGGCGATGACTGGTATCGCATTTCGAATGAGGCGGAAATCCCCTCGCCTGCATTACTGGTGTATCCCAATCGGATTCTTCACAATCTTCAAGGTATGGTGGAAATCGCCGGGGCACCAGCCCGCTTGCGTCCGCATGTGAAGACCCACAAGTTGCCCGAACTGATCGGGATGCAGCTATCCTTGGGGATTGATAAATTTAAATGCGCCACCATTGCAGAGGCGGAAATGGTCGCCGGTTCCGGAGGAATGGATATTCTTCTCGCGCATCAACCGGTGGGGCCGAATGCTGCTCGCTTGCGGTTCCTGATGGATCGTTATCCCAAGGTGCGCTGGGCGGCCATTGTGGATGATGCAAATTGGGTGAACACACTCAGTCGGTTGTTTTCAGACGCCCCGCGCAAGTTGGCAGTGTACCTTGATTTGGATTGCGGTATGCATCGTACTGGAATTGCCCCTGGGCCCGAGGCACTGGATTTGTACCGGACAATCTCCCAATCGCCCGGCTTGGAGGCTGGAGGATTGCATGCCTACGATGGGCACAACCATGAGCCGGATTTAGCTAAGCGCACGGCTCAATGTGAGGCAGATTTTGTGCCCGTATTAGAGTTTCGGGAACAGCTAGAAGGCCAAGGATTGAGTGCTCCTGAGCTGGTTGTCGGCGGTACCCCGACATTTCCTGTGCACGCGGCGCATGCAGATCGGAATTGCAGTCCGGGCACAACGACGTTGTGGGATTTCGGATACGGGGATGGTCTGCCGGATTTGGAGTTCGATTATGCTGCGGTTTTACTCACGCGCGTGATAAGTCGGCCGGGGACGCAGCGTGCCTGTTTTGATTTGGGCCATAAGGCGGTGGCGGCTGATAAACCATTGCCGCGTGTTCGTTTTTTTGGACACGAAAACGCTGAGGCACTTGTGCATAGTGAGGAGCACTTGATGTTAGAGGGCGCCTCGATGGAGGGATTGCAGGTGGGTGATTGTTGTTACGGTGTGCCGGTGCACATTTGCCCCACAGTTTCCTTGCACGATCACGCGTGGGTAGTGCAGGAGGGTAAGGCGGTGGGGCTTTGGGATATCGCGGCGCGGCGCCGGAGTTTAGGGGTTTAAATCATGTGGATTCTGGATGCGCATTTGGATCTCTCCATGAACGCTATGGAGTGGAACCGGGATTTGACACGGTCGGTTGCTGAAATTCGTGACCGGGAACAAGGCCAAACCGATAAACCGGATCGTGGGCAAGGTACAGTGGCGTTGCCGGATATGCGGCGTGGGAGGGTTGGCATCTGTGTCGCCACCCAAATCGCCCGTTACGTTAAGCCTACCAATAATCTTCAGGGTTGGTATTCTCCGGAACAAGCTTGGGCCCAGACGCAGGGGCAATTGTCTTGGTACCGCGCCATGGAGGAACGAGGTGAGCTGTTGCAGCTCACAGACGCGGAAGCACTGAACGCTCATGCGGAATTATGGGCGGATGATCCGCCGGAGGGTGCACCCATCGGATATATCCTTAGTCTTGAGGGGGCGGATTCGATCATTACCCCGGATCGTTTGGAGCGTTCTTATGCGCAGGGTTTGCGTGCCCTTGGGCTGGCGCATTATGGGCCGGGCACCTATGCGCAAGGCACGACACACACGGGCGGCTTGGGGCCGCGCGGCAAGGAGCTGCTGCAGGAGATGGATCGGCTTGGAATGATTCTGGATGCGACGCACTTGTGTGATGACAGTTTTTGGGAGGCGATGGATATTTTTCAGGGGCCAGTGTGGGCGAGCCACAATAATTGCCGCGCATTGGTTCCGAATGATCGGCAGTTTTCCGATGAACAAATCCGATGTCTGATTGAGCGCGGGGCGGTGATTGGCGGCGTGTTGGATGCTTGGATGTTGCTGGCGGATTGGCAGCGCGGTCTAACAACACCGAAGGAATCCGGTGTGAAACTCGAGCATGTGCTCGATCACATGGATCACATTTGCCAACTGGCGGGGAATGCCCGGCATATCGGTATTGGGACGGATCTGGATGGCGGCTATGGGCG
>DPAW01000137.1 GCA_003517285.1 Verrucomicrobiales bacterium | reverse complement strand
CTTAGTGCGCCTTCTTGAAATGTTCGCGTAGGATGTCGCGGCCGAAGTCGCTCTGGAAATCACGCCAGGTGGCGTGAATGTGGTTGGAGCCGTTCTGCGTGTTGGCGTATTCGAGCAAAAAAGTGGGGCCCTGAATGCGGTAGTAGTGCGGCTCAAAGGCCTTGGTGCTGCCGGCCCAAGAGAAGTGGATCTTGGCCAGTCCGGCTTTCTCGATCTTGGCCCAGTCCTCTTTGGCCACCACTGCGCGGTGTCGATTGATGTATTCCTGAATGAGCTTGGTGAGCTGGGCCTGTTGGCCTTTGTTCAGGTCACCGTAGCCGATGCCGGAATTTTCCATTGCCTCCACCGAAGGCAGGGCGGAGGTGAGGATGTCGCGTGGCGCTTTTTCAGCGATCACGGCCTGCTTGATCTGCGCAGCACTAAGGGAGGTGCGCAATTCGCGAGCGGCGAATTCCTCGGCTTCCAGGGCGATCAGTTTTCGGCCCGGGCCGAAATCCGCCACAGCCGGGTTACTGGCGAGGAACGACGGCACTACGCTGAGCTTGCCGTTTACGATGGTGTAATTTAGCGACAAATGGTGGCCTTCGAAACGCCAGCCCCACGCGCCTTTGTTGCCGGGCTTGCCGAATACAAGAATGTGGTAGGCATCGCGGTCGCGCACAAAGCGGCGGTTCTTTCCTTCCAGGATGTACAGGATGTCCTCGAGGAACATGATGTTTTCTACCTTGGTATGGCCTGATTCGCTGAGCACAGTCTTGAGCAGGGCGTGGGTTAGCTCACGTTGCTGGCCGGTCATGTGCTCGATCTGCAGTCCCTTGCGGCCGCCGCCCTTGAGCATTTCGGCGGGAATGAAATGCCAGTAAGTGCGTTCTTCGCCGTCAAATTTGAAAACGGCCTGCGCTTTCTGTTTGGCGTCCAGACTGGCGATCAAGGCGTCGGCAGCCTTGGCCATGTTGGCCGTCACATTTTCAGCTTGGGCGGGGATAACAAACGTCAGCGCTGCGGAGGCAGTCAGAATACGTGCGAATTTCATGGGGCGCAGATTGTGCGGAACGGTACGGGAATGACAAGCAGATTGCGCCCTGTGCAGGCAAGCGCTAGGGTCGGCCCATGAAGCTGTTGTTCATTGGCGACGTCGTGGGCTCGCCCGGCCGCAAGGCGCTAGCGGAGCTGTTGCCCGGCCTGCGGGCGCAGCATGGGCTGGATGTAGTGGTGGCCAACGGCGAAAATTCCGCAGGCGGCAACGGCATCACGCCGGACACAGCAGCGGAGATTTATGCGGCGGGCGTAGATGTGATCACCTGCGGGGATCATCTCTGGGATCAGAAAGAGGTTGAGATCTTGCTGGATGAGGACCCTCGATTTGTGCGGCCGGTTAATTACCCCGCAGGCACTCCCGGTCAGGGTAGCACGGTGATCGAGCGTGTTGGCCAGCCCACGGTGGGAGTGATCAATGCGCAGGGTAATACTTTCATGCGAGGTGAATTGGATAATCCCTTTCGGAGCGTCAAGGAGGAGATGAAGAAACTCGCGCCGGTGGCGCCGGTGATCCTGCTTGATTTTCATGCGGAAGCCACCAGCGAAAAGATTGCCATGGCGCGAATGCTAGATGGTCACGTGAGCGTGGTGGTGGGGACTCACACGCATGTGCAAACGGCGGACGAATTTATTTTCCCGGGCGGCACAGCGTTCCTGTGCGATGCAGGTTTTACGGGGCCGCACGATAGTGTTCTGGGCCGCGATTGGGAGCCGGTAGTGGAACGGTTTCTGACTAGTCAGCCGCGCCGGTTTCCGGTAGCCAAAGATCGTGTGTTGTTGCAGGGCCTGATGGTGGAGGTCGATGGCGCGACCGGAAAGGCGTTGACTGTAGAGCGTGTCAGTGAAGCCCTGTCCTAAAGAGCGTTCTGCCTTTCAAAGAAATCCGATTTCTGTCAAGGTAACCGGCCCATGAATTCCATGACCGGCTATGGCCGCGGCGAAGCGGCGCGAGGCGGAGCGAAATTCACCGTCGAAATCAGCACGGTAAACCGCAAGCAGGCGGAGCTGTCGTTGTATTTGCCCCGTGAACTGGATGCTCTGGAAAGCCGCGCGCGGGATGAGATCAATGCCAAGGTGTCGCGCGGTCGGATTGCGGCGCGTGTACAATGGACTGCTAAAAGCGGCGACCGCGCACAGGTGGAGATCGACCGCAATCTGGCCAAAGAATACGCCAAGGAATACCGCAAGCTGGCGACGGATTTGAAACTCGGCGGTGAGGTGAGTTTGGACACTATCCTGCGCGCGCCGGGCGTGCTGCAGACTTCCGAGGAAGAGCTGGATGTGGAATCGCTGTGGACGCCTTTGCGCACGGCCGTGCGTGCGGCTCTCAAGGAATTGCTGGCGATGCGCGCTCGTGAAGGGGCCAATCTGAAGAAGGATTTGCAGAAGCGTGTTGACGCATTGCAGAAATCGGTCAAGGCCGTGAAACGCCAAGCGCCCAGAACAGTGCGCCGGCATCGGGAAGCGTTACTGGATCGGCTTAATCAATCCGGTCTGGACCTGAAACTGGACGATGAACGCGTGCTTAAGGAAGTGGCTTTGTTCGCGGACCGGATTGATATCACCGAGGAATTGACGCGGCTGGAAAGTCATTTCGGGCAGTTTGCCGATTACGCCAAGTCCAAGGGGCCGGTCGGGCGTACGCTGGATTTTCTTTCGCAGGAAATGAACCGCGAAGTGAACACCATCGGCTCCAAAGCCAATGATCCTTTGATATCGCGGTTGGTGGTGGCGATGAAAAGCGAGTTGGAAAAATTCCGAGAGCAGGTGCAAAACGTCGAATAATGGCCGAGCAATCCCAACCGGTTTTGCTGGTGCTCTCCGGCCCGTCGGGTGTGGGGAAAACCACCGTGGCCCATCGCCTGTTGGAGGCTAACTCCAATCTCCAGCGTATGGTCACCTGCACCACCCGCGCTCCGCGCGAAGGCGAAGTGGATGGT
>DPAW01000072.1 GCA_003517285.1 Verrucomicrobiales bacterium | reverse complement strand
CGGGTTAATGAATTTGGCGTTGCTCGTCGGTCGCTAAGGAGTTCCTGATGTATTTTCAATGCAATTGGCGTGACCTTTGATGGGCAATTCGTCAGAGATGGGCATGCATTCGTTGGAGCAGGCGCGGGCGGCGATATTGGCGAGGTTGGAACCGATGGCGGCGGAATCGGTATTACTGACGCAATCGGCCGGGCGCGTGTTGGCGGCGGACGTCGCGGCGGCGGTGGATTTGCCGCGGTTCGACAATTCCGCTATGGACGGCTACGCGGTGATCGCCGCTGAAGCCGGCACGGGCGCGCAGTTGCAATGCGTCGGCGAGGTGCCGGCGGGTAGTGCGTTTGAGAATGCCCTGCAATCTGGACAGTGTTTGCGGATTTTTACCGGATCCCCATTGCCCGTGGGGGCCAATGCCGTGGTGATGCAGGAGGACACGCGCGTGAAGGCGGATCGCGTGGAAATCACCGAGGGCGTGAAACCCTTTGAGCACATTCGGTTGCGCGGTGAGGATGTGAAGGAAGGCGAACCGATTGGACGCGCGGGCGAGGTGATGCATGCCGGGCGTTTGCAATTACTTGGGGCCGCCGGTGTGGCCCGGGTGGAGGTGTGTCGTCGGCCGATTGTCGGGGTGCTGGCCACGGGGAATGAATTGCGCGAACCGGGTGAGGCTTTGGGCGAAGGCGGCATTCATGAGAGCAACCGGTTGGCGTTGGCCGAACTCATTCGCGAGACAGGTGCGGAGGCCCGGGTGTATCCGCTGGTCAATGATACGCTGGATGCCACCAAGGCGGCATTGCGACAGGCTTTTGATGAATGTGATGCAGTGGTGACTTCCGGCGGCGTGAGCGTGGGGGATCATGATTTTGTAAAGCCGGCACTGGAGGCGCTGGGCGGTGAACTGGATTTCTGGAAGGTCCGCATCAAGCCGGGTAAACCCTTTGTGTACGGCCGACTGCGGGGCAAGCCGCTCTTTGGCGTGCCGGGCAATCCGGTGAGCGCGATGGTGACCTTTTTGGTGCTGGTGCGCCCGGGTATTTTGAAACTGACCGGCGCCACGGACTTGGAGCTGCCCGCGCATCCGGGCGTTTTGGCCGTTCCGCTGGTCAATCGCGGGGATCGTCGGCATTTCGTGCGTGTGCGGGTAGACGCCACCGGGCAGGTGCACGCGGCCGGGTTGCAGGCTTCGCACGCGGTGGGGCCGCTCGGGCAGGCCAATGCACTGGTGGATGTACCGCCGGAAACTTCGCTGGCTGAAGGCGCGTCCGTGACTGTGCTGCGCTTTGCGGACTAGAGAATCTTTCTCAGTTTTTCCTGATTCTTGGTGTAGGCCAGACCCAGCAGGATCAGGATTACGCCCATGCCGATCAGGGTGAGGATGCGCGCGGCTCCTTCCAGGTGGTTGAAGGCAATGAGCACCAGATAGCCGCTGGATACGGCCAGAATTACCAGTCCGTAGAGACGATGGGCGCGTTCCTTGAGCCAGATGCCCAGCCCGATCAGGACGAAGGCCAGAAGGCTCCAGGTGATCACATCCCAATCACCGGACACCATCAGCGAAGCCCAGACCCAGAGGCTGGTGTTGATGAGGATGACCGCAGCGTTGTTGGCAAAGGCGGTGGCGTCATTCATCTGATCGCCTTGCTGCTTGCGCACGGTTAATTGCGCACCAAGCAAAAGCAGCAGAGGCACGAGATCCATGAGGTTTGGGCCCGTTTCAGGATCAAGCATCAAGCCCACCCAGAAATAGATCAGGCCGCAGGCCATGGAGACGCCTGATACGATCAGGCGCTCGAGCCGTTCCCGGCGGCGGTGCGCCAGTGAATGGCCCAGCGCCACGATGGTGTAGGTGAGGAACAGGTATTCGCTTGGCACATATTTGAAAGCCCAGATCAGGCTCAGCGCCCAGCCGGCATAAAAATAAATCTGTGTGCCGATGCTCGCCAGAAGTTGCTTGTTGGTATTACCGTTTTCCCTCTTGAGCATCTGGTGTGTGTGCAGAAAAAAATGGCTCATGCCGAGCATGGTGAGAAATGGCACGAGGGTCAGTAAGGCTAGGTTGTGCTCAGCGTCGAACATACGTATGGGCGCCAGCAGGGCGGCGGTGAGGATAAAAAACTGGGCGGCGATCTCGCCGGTGATCAGGCGCAGTTTCAGGAACAACACACTGAGCGCCATGCCAATCAGCGGCAGTGCCCAAAGTTGGTCGATGGGATTGATATTCTTCAAGGCCAATATAAGTCCCAAAAGAATGGATCCCGCCAGATAGATTTCACCCAACACTTTAACTGATTCGAGCGGCCAGCGTTTGGCGGTAAAGATTTGCGCTAAGGCGAACACAAATAGGATTCCCACGGTGAGTTCCGTGTATTTCTCATGGGTGACAGCCATCAACGTGAACCCCACGGCAAGCAAGCCAAAAGCGGCAAAAAAATTAGCCATACTTTCCTGCGGCCCTTCGACTTTGCTGTGCTCGCGTAACCGATACGCCATCACAGCGGCTATTAAAATCAACAAGGCAAAGAACAGACCAAGCATTAACGGCGTGGTCGCGAATTTCCCCGAAGTAGCCAAGACTTCAAAGCCGACAAACAGACCACCCACCACCGCCGCGCCCATCGCGCCGTATTGCAGTAGGCGGTTTTTTGTGCGCAACCCGAAGTAGGTTAAGGTGAGTGCTTCGGCCGCCAGCAGAAGACCTCGAAAATCTTCCACTAAATTTAATGTCATCACGCCGAGCGTTATTAGCACTGTGGATTTGGCCAGTAATAGATCGGCGAATAGTTTTTCCTCTGGGAGCCATTTCTTGGCCAATTGGAAGAGAGCCAGTAAGAGGGCACCGAATACGGTAGGCAGAACCCAATAACTATCCCGCAGTTGATCCACCTGAAGTAGCACGATGGACAACAGGGCGAAACAAGCACCATTGTTTAAGTTCACGAAAGTTGAACGTTTGGTCGGCGTCATTTGATCATGGCGCGACAGAAATCCGGCTGCGGTAAATACCAACCAATACAGTCCAAGGAACAGGGCATCCTGCGCGAACTCCCTTTCGCCCTGCACGGCCGTTTGAAAGCGCCAGAAAATGAACCCCGCGTAAGTGGTGATGAGCGCAAGGAAAGACAGATTCGCCCAGCGATTACGGACCATAAACACAGTCGCCGTTATCGCCAACGCCATGTTGGAGGCGAAGGTGAACCAGATATTGGTTTCCGATGGCGCATGAATCAGGGGCACATACGAGGCATAGTACGCTCCGGCCACAGCGAACATGGCCATCACCTCTGATTCTTTGCGCGTGGCAAACCAGATGATAAAGATTGCCCAAGCTGCCAACAGCATGCCTGCAAGCGTCGGCGATCCGATTAGCCCGAGCACCGGAGCTTTGACAAAGTAAAGGGCGTACGTGGAAAAATACACCGCCGCCATGCCGCCGCCGGTGAGGACTTCACCATAGTTTTTCAACACGGCAAATCGCTCACGCAAAAACAGGCCCGCACCCATCATTCCAAAACTGATCAGGTACAACAGGGACGCGTTAAGATACGGTCGAATGTGATCCGAGATGTTCTTGTAGCCCATCTTTGCCAGGAACACCAAGCCCGTGAGCACGAGCACAACGCCGATACGCACAAACCACACCTTGCCCACCTCAAGCTCAAAGGAATCTTTTACGGCTTCTGGTTCCCGGGATTCCGAAGGCTCCGCGGTTTGAGCTGTGGCCGGTTCAATTACCGACGGTTCGGCGTCGGCCGGGGTGGCGGCGGTGTGCGCCGCCACCGGTTCGGGTAAGTCGGAGACATCCGGTTGATCGGCCATGTCCGGCAGGACGGGGATGGGATCGGAAGCCGGTTCCGATGTTTCCATGGGTTCCACGGAATCCACCGGAGCCGATTCGGTTGACAAGGGCGGTTCCAGTTCCGGCTTGGCCAAAGGCGGGGTGGGCTTGTTGATCACCGGAGGCATGTCATCCCTCTTGGCGCGTTCCGGCGCCTCGGCCGTTTGCGGGGCAGGGGATAGATTGGCTATGAAGCCTTCCAGCGATCGGATTCGAAAATCCAGTGTCGAAACCCGGTTAGAGAGGATGATGAGGGGCACGCCGAACACCAAAGCCATCAGCACCATCAAGCAGATATAGCCTTCCATGCCGCAGACACTAAAGGAGTTAAGGCTTTTCCCAAAATTGAAAATACGACCCTCACTATCGATTTCATCAATAAATAAACATATCAACATATCCGGATATGTTGATTTATATATTGACGAGTTGGGTTATTGGCGTAGCATTTGCGCAGATGAATGAGACGCCCATTTTTGCGGAGCTGCGGGAGCGGTTAGCGGAGCGCATCCTGTTTTTGGATGGCGCGATGGGTACGATGGTCCAACGTCATGAACTGGAGGAGGGTGATTTTCGAGGAGAACGGTTTGCCGACCATTCGGGAGATCTAAAGGGCAACAACGATTTACTCTCTCTCACCCGGCCGGATATCATTCGTGGAATTCACACACAGTTCTTAGAAGCGGGTTGTGATATTATTGAGACCAACACATTTAGTGCCACACGCATTGGCATGGCGGATTACGCGATGGAAGATATCGCGCGGGAATTGAATGTTGCTTCAGCCAAGCTGGCCCGTGAGGCGGTGGACGCGGTAATGGCGCAGGATGCCTCTCGCAATTGTTACGTGGCTGGAGCGATTGGACCAACCAACCGCACGGCTTCAATTTCTCCGGATGTCAACGACCCAGGATTTCGCGCGGTGACTTTTGATGAACTGGTGGAAGTTTACCGTGAACAGACGGAGGCGCTGATCGAGGGCGGTGTGGATATTCTATTGCCGGAAACAACCTTCGATACCTTGAACCTCAAGGCGGCATTGTTTGCGATTGAGGAGGTATTCCTCGATCGTGGTGAACGGTTGCCAGTGATGGTGAGTGTAACAATCACGGATGCCTCCGGTCGTACGCTCTCTGGCCAGACGACCGAGGCATTCTGGAATTCCATTGCTCACGCGAGACCCTTTACCGTGGGAATCAATTGTGCCTTGGGCGCTAAGGAAATGGCACCGTACATTCGCGAACTCTCGCGTATTACTAATACGTTTGTGCATTGCTACCCGAACGCTGGTCTGCCCAATCCTCTAGCTGAAACTGGTTACGATGAGCGTCCAGTGGACACGGCTGCGGCTTTACATGATTTGGCGGATCAAGGATTGCTTAATGTCGCTGGGGGGTGCTGCGGCACTACGCCCGCACATTTGCAGGCCATCATTGAAATGCTGATGGAAGTGAAGCCACGTTTACCCGAAGGGCGTTCGACTTCACTGCATTTGAGCGGCTTGGAGCCTCAGGAGATCGGTAGCCGTACTGGCCAACTCGCAATGGTGGGGGAACGTACCAATGTGATGGGCTCACCGAAATTTAAGAAGCTCATCAAGGAAGGCGATTTCGAGGCAGCACTCGCGTTGGCGCGTCAACAGGTGGAGAACGGTGCCAACGTCATCGACATTTGTTTCGATGAAGGTTTACTCGATGCCGAGGAATGCATGCGTAAATTCCTCAACCTGCTGGCGGCGGATCCAGATATTTCGCGTGTACCAATCATGGTAGACAGCTCCAAATGGACTGTGTTGGAAGAAGGGCTGAAGTGTCTGCAAGGTAAGGGTATCGTAAACTCAATTAGTCTTAAGGGTGGCGAAGAGGAGTTTCTACGTCAGGCCGGCTTGTGTCGCCGTTACGGTGCGGCAGCGGTTGTGATGGCTTTTGATGAAAAGGGCCAAGCGGCAACTGTTGATGACAAGGTGGCCATTGCCGAGCGTGCGTATCGGTTGCTCACCGAGCAACTGGATTTCCCACCTGAAGACATCATTTTTGACCTCAACATCCTCACCGTCGCCACCGGCATGGAGGAGCATAATGAGTATGCGGTGAACTTCATAGAGGCTGTGCGGCAAGTGAAAGAGCGGTGTCCCGGCGCGCGCACAAGCGGTGGTGTGAGCAACATATCATTTTCCTTCAGGGGTAATAATGTCGTGCGCGAAGCGATGCATTCGGCTTTTCTGTACCACGCGGTAGACGCTGGTCTGGACATGGGCATTGTGAATGCCGGCATGCTGGAGGTGTACGAGCAGATCGACAAGGAACTGCTCGAGTACGTGGAGGACGTGCTGCTCAATCGCCGGCCGGACGCGACGGATCGACTGATCGATTACGCAGAACAGTTCAAGGGTGTTAAAAAGGAAAAGGCCGCCGCCGACCAGAAATGGCGGGAGGAAGATGTGGCTACGCGCCTGAGCCACGCGCTGGTCAACGGCATCACGGAGTTTATTGAGGAAGACACCGAGGAAGCTCGTGCTGCTGCTTCGCGACCATTGGAGGTGATCGAAGGGCCGTTGATGGACGGC
>DPAW01000247.1 GCA_003517285.1 Verrucomicrobiales bacterium | reverse complement strand
CTGCTGACGGCGGCGGATGTTTTAACGAAATTTCTGCGAGATAATTTGTTCATGGCGTAAGTAAATGGATGGCGCAGTATAGGGTGGTACTTTGGACTTGTCTATG
This sequence comes from Verrucomicrobiales bacterium, assembly GCA_003517285.1. Taxonomy (GTDB): domain Bacteria; phylum Verrucomicrobiota; class Verrucomicrobiia; order Limisphaerales; family UBA1100; genus UBA1100. The sequence continues at coordinate 3,421 of DPAW01000247.1, read as the reverse complement.
GGATTGGCATATTACCACGAAGACAATGTTACTTGATCGTAACGACATACCAGATGTTTTCTCCAAGTTGTTCTAAATTACTTTTCAGGATTCAGTTTTCCGCGTTCCGCAGAGAAAACTTTTCCAGTTGGTTGCGTCGGAAGAGTGGCTTCCCAGTTTTTAATTTGTCTAATGAGCTGTTGGGTTATTTCTGGGTTTTTTGAGGTAAGGTCGTTTTTTTCAAAGGGGTTTGCTGTGATGTCGTAGAGTTCTGTGTGGGTGAATTCATTGTTGGATAGGAGTTTCCAGTTTTTGTATACGATGGCGAAAGATACCCAATGGTGAGGTCGGCCTTTGGGTGCAGGCCATCGGGATTGTGCTTTCCAGAAAAGTGGTTTTTCGCGGGTGGGTGATTTCCGGCCTTTGAGTGTTTCGAGTTGGCTGACTCCGTCCGGGCGGTAGCCTGCTGGAAACTTAGCCCCGGCAAGCTCGCAGAAGGTGGGGAGAAGATCGATTGCAGAGATAAGAGACTGATTGTCCACTTTTCCTGCTCCAATTTTTCCAGGCCATCGGGCAATAAATGGAACACCAATGCCGCCCTCAAATAAGGCTGCTTTGTAGCCCTTGCGATCTCCGGTTATACCCTTTGCAGCACCAATACCGTATCCTGCTCCTGTGGCAGTATCGTGCATTAGTGTCAGCTCGGTAGGGGAAGCTGCTCGAGCGGGTCCATTATCTGAACTGAAAATTACGAGGGTGTTTTTTGCTAGTTTCAACCTGTCTAGAGAGTTAAGGACTTCGCCAATTCGATCGTCTGCGTGGGAAAGGACTGAGGCGTAGATATTATCCGGCTCGGGAAGTTCCCGGAAACGCCAACGATATTTTGGGACGGTGTGGAAAGGTGTGTGGGGTTCATGTATCCATAGGTTTATGAAGAAGGGTTTTTTCTCGTCATTGCACTTCTCAATGAAAGCGATTGTGTGCTTGGCGTCCTCGTGCACGGGCATTTGTTCTCCGGCGCAATTGAATGCTCCATACTCATCATAACCGTATTCACTTGGTAGTGGTGAATCGGTGATCATGTTATTTGCAAGGTGCCATTTCCCAAAATGAGCGGTGCGGTATCCAGCTTTTTTCAGCATGCGTGGAAGCAGGGGTGCTTTGGGGTTTAGCCAATCTGGCATACCGCGCTTGGCATTGCTGGGTACCCAGGCAAAGTGGCCGTTGATGTTATAGCGAGCAGGGAAATGACCGGTCATTACTGCAGTACGACTTGGGGAACAAACCCCACTCGCCACGGTGAATCGAGTGAAGTCCGTGCCTTCTTTGGCAAGCCTATCGATGTGAGGGGTCTTCACATAGGGATGACCATGGCAACTGAGGTCACCCCAGCCCCAGTCGTCGGCAAAAATGAAGATGATGTTTGGTTTGGTTGCCCAAACATTAATTGTAATCACCATGCTGAAAATTATGGTAAGCAGGGCGTTTTTATTAAAGTTCATGGGTTAAATTTTTCGATTTTCATGACCCACTTCTTAGTGGGTGAAGGTGGCGCGTGCTCCCTGTTTGGTTTACCATCATTATCTTGCGGACGGGTCTTAGCCTTGAAGCGATTGCTCGTTCAATCCTGTAATTGATCAAGACCGCCATTGTCGTTATTTCGATTGCAACCCCGCCGTGTTTACGGTCATCACTTTGAAGCCTCTTTTATTGAAAGTGACGGTGTCTTTCAGGGTGTATTCCATTTTTGCCAGCGGCACGGTCGGGGTGTCGCTGTATTGCAGGCCTTGAAAGAGTGGGCGGCCGAAGCGGTTGCTCGGCTGCTCGGACAGCAGTGTCAGGCGGGAGTGAGGCGGGGTCAATGGGGAAAACCGCCTGCGGGCTTGATTCACGGAAGGGATCGGGCACACTGCGCGCATGTACTCCAAGCTTTTGGGTGTGTTGTTGTGGATCGGACTGGCCGGTGGGGTTTTGGCGGAGCCGATTTTGAAACCGCTTTTTAACGGCAAGGATCTTTCCGGATGGAAGGTGCCCGCGGGCAATGACGCGGCCGGCTGGTATCAGGCGGTTGATGGCGTTTTGAAAATTCAAAGCGGCCCTAAGAAGAAGGGCTCAGTGCTGTGGACGGAAAAGGCGTATGGCAATTTCATGATGGAGCTGGAGTTCCGCTTTGGTGAAGGCGTGGTGGACAGCGGCGTGCACGTGCGCAACAAAGACCAGATTCAGATCGGCATCAGCGGCTCACTCAAGCGCGACATGACCTGCTCGCCTTACATCCCCGGTAAGGGCTATCCGGTGGAGGCCGAGAATATTAAGAAGCTGCTGAAGGCAAAGGACTGGAACCACATGCGCATTCAGGCCATCGGCAAGGAATACACCGTGTGGTTGCAGGGCGAAAAGGTGATGACCTACAAGAGCGACTCGGCCATCCCGGAAGGCCCCATCGGCATTCAACTGCACGGCAACCGCAACATGGCGATCGACTTTCGCAAGCTCGGCATTCTCCAACTCAAATAATCTGATTTAAAAAATGAAAACCATCCATATCGCACTCGCTCTCTTCCTGCAATTTGCCGCCTTCGCCGTGGCCGGTCCGCTGGTTTATGAGGGTACCGAAGGGCCTGGCAAGGGCAAACACATCGTCTTTATCGCCAGCGACCACGAATATCGCGGCGAGGAAACCTGCCCGGCCATCGCGCGCATCCTGGCCAAGCGCTATGGCTTCAAGTGCACCGTGCTCTTTGGGCTCGATGAAAACGGCCACATCAAGGCGGGTTCCTCTGATGTCCCCGGCATCGAGGCGCTCAGGGATGCGGACATGATGTTTCTCTTCCTGCGTTTCCTAGCTCCGAGCGATGCATGGATGAAGCAATTCACCGCGTACCTCGATCGCGGCGGCCCCGTGCTTGGCTTGCGCACCACCACGCATGCTTTTAACGGCCTCAAGGGCAAGTACGCTTATTACAACTTCAATTCGCGCGACGAGAAGTATGACTGGGGTTTTGGGCGTCAGGTACTCGGAGAAACGTGGCGGCCGCGCGAAGGAGCAGGCCATTACGGGAAAAATCACAAGTTCAGCACACGCATGTCTGTGGTGCCGGAACACAAGGAGCATCCGGTGATGCGCGGCGTTAAAGATATGCACGCCCTAGCCGGTGCCTACAGCGCGGTGCCGATTGAAGGCTCGGTGATCCTCGGAAAAAACCAGGTGCTCGATTCCATGAAACCTGATGGTAAACCGTTGGCCGACAAGCCGCCAAGTCCGAGTATTTGGGTGCGCGAATATACCTCGGCTAAGGGCAAGAAAGGCCGCGTGTTTGCAAGCACACAGGGTGGGTCGGAAGATATCATCAGCGAAGGCGTACGCCGCTGCATCATCAATGGCGTCTTCTGGTGCATGGGTATGGAGGAGGAAATTAAGGCGGACATGAATGTCGATTTC
>DPAW01000099.1:3370-4660 GCA_003517285.1 Verrucomicrobiales bacterium | reverse complement strand
GCGGGCCGGCTCAAGATCCGGCACAAGGCCGTGCTCGGCCAACTGGTCGATGACGATATCCGAGCGTCTCGGAATGAATTCATTGAACCAGCGATCAACCTCCGGCAACCAGTCGTCGTCCAGCGTGCGCGGCCGCCTGTCGCCGCCCTTGCGATCCGGTGGCGACCAGCTATACGGGGATGGCTTACCCCAGCGAGCCGACTCGCATATTACGGCCAGTCGCAGCTCATTCACGCGTTTGTTGAGCAGCGTCGCGATCGATTCCGGAGTGAGCGCGCCGCCGTTGTAAAAATGTTTGTGCAACCGATCTGCGACCGCCTGCCGAAATTCCGCGTTGTGCAGGCATTGCTGCCAGATCCACTGCGGATTGCTCCGGGCATACTCGTCGCCCGCCGGATACGGGCCGGTCCGGTTTTCGTCGAGTTTCAAAAACGTGTGCTCGGCATCCCAGACGTAGTAGCGGAACCCCTCGTCCCCGTTTCGATTGCGGATGCCGTACCAATTGTTGGCCGAACGATTCGCACCGAACGCCGTGATTGGGGCGTCCAGATTGCCTCCATAAAAAATCACGAGCATGTAGTCGATCAGGTTGTCGACATCGAGGAACACCTCATAGTCCGGGTTGCGTGTGCCATCGGGATTGTTGCCAAGAATCCGCTGGTAGGCGGCATCCGACTCGAGGCCGGCCTTGCAGATTTTCCAAAACCGCTCCCACGCATCGAGCGAGCCGTCGGTGGCAAACAGCCCGTACTGCGTGTTGCCCTCGCCTTTGCCCTTGCCGCGGCCGATCTTGATCACGTCAAAGTCATCCTGCTTGCCCTTGAAATACGTGGCACCAAACGAGGCTTCGGGGCGCTCGACCACGTTGAACAGCCCCCAGTAGTGGCCGTTGATGTACAGGTGACAGTAATGCCCGCGTGCAGTCGATTGGCCAAGCGAGAACTGCATGTCGCGGTTGAACTGGTCGCGCATGAACGTGCAGCGCGGATCATCGCTCAGGCTCCACGAGTAATTGCTAAACGTCCGCAAGTCGATGTTGTCGAACTCCTGCGCGGCGTCCTTGCCAAACACCGGATACTGCAGCTTGGCCGGGCCGTATTCGCTGCGGAAAAAGAAACGAAACGCATGCTTGGCGTTAGGGGACATCCGGCTGAACCCTCCGCGAATTCGCACGCCACAATTTTCCTGAAAACCGGACTCCCCGTCCGGGCTGATCATTTCCAGCGAACACGAGCGTTCCCACTCACGACCATCGTTTTTTGCGTTGGCAAAAATGCCGGACTCCTCGTC
>DPAW01000099.1:0-2983 GCA_003517285.1 Verrucomicrobiales bacterium | reverse complement strand
TAACGCTTGTCATTGACCACACGCTGATCCATCCCGTAGTCCACGTAATTGAATCCCCACTCGTACGGGAAACCGTTGGGCGGCAACCCGTCCGGCGACTGCCTCACAATGTCCTTCGGGAAAAGGTATGTACGCGTCACCACCTTGGTCGGCTTGAAGCCCGGCTTGAAACCGGCCACCCGCAGCACGGTGGTCTTTTCCATCTTCAACAAACCACCTTCCAAAACCGTCCCCGAATCAATCGTCGGGACTGAACCGTCCGTCGTGTAACGCAGCGTCACCCCCGGTGTCTCGGTGGAGATCGTCAAATCAAACGGCTCATCGTAAAGACCATGCGGCTGGCTGAACGCCAGCTTGGCCACCGTACCATTCAAAACGCTGCCGTTCGGTGCGCCCGGCGTGGGCTTCAGGAAAAACACCGTGTTCCCGATGACCGAGGTGGCCGAATCCGCGTCTGGTTTCCAATCAGCCGGCACACCATAAGACACGTCATCCCGCTGCTTGGGATATTTCATCACATAATGATGCGATACCGTCCGGCCATCCGGCTTGATCAGGCCAAGATACTCTCCTCCCGCTCCCAACTTGAAATCCGCGTGCAACTCTTCACCGGCGGTAGCCCGGTTTTTACCGGACGCAAACACCAACAGGAAACCGCCGGCCTCCACCTTCACCGCTGGCAGCTTCCAACCAGCCAAATTCTTGATGTCATCCGTCAACGACCAACCGGCGAGATCAACCGTTTTACCGCCAGCGTTGTGAACCTCGATCCAGTCGGAACGATCGTCGTCGGCGTCCTTCAGCCCCTTTTCGTTAACCGCGAGAAATTCGCTAATGATCACCCGCGCCTCCGCTTGGCCAAGCGGCAAGGCGAGCAGACAAATAAACGCCATCAAAATGACTTCAATTCGTGTCATAATCGTGACAATACGAGTTTGAAAAAGGAAAGTTTCACTTAGCCAAACGATGTTGAAAAGAAAAAAGGCGCCGCTGGCACGGCGCCTAAGTTTTTTTTGAAAAAAGAGAGCTACTCTGATTTCAATCGGTAGAATTGGCCAAACCCATCCGTTGCCATAGGCACCTCAATCGTGGCCTCGGCCTGTTCAGGTTTCAGCTCTCGGTACAATTTCCATTCAATCAGGTTTTCACTACGCTCAAGTTTGTATTTTATTCCGGACGCCGCATTGAAATTCAAAATCAACTTCCCATTTCTCACTTCACTAAGAACGAGTTTGATCTCCGAATTAGTCTGATCTTCAGGGGTGAAATTTACTGCATCCAGCCAAAGCGTGCTATCATTACCACCATTTTTCGGTCCCTGCAAAAACATAAAAGTCACAATGTGACTGCCATCAGGTATTTCTATATTATACTCATTCCAATCGATTGAAGTATCGGTTATAGTGATAAAATCTTTGTCCCACACACTTCCTTGACCAATAAAGGCCCTAAATATCTGAAGATCTCCATCGATTTTTACATTGAATTCAAGATTTCCAGGTCCATTAACAAGAGTTTTAAGAGTAGCATAATTTAAATTACCATCCCAATCGGGAAGTCCAGTCATAACTAACGCATCCTCTCCGTCACTATTTTCCTTTGTTTGATAATTCCACTTAAAATTTGGAGAACTCAAAAAAATCATATCTTCTGTATCCAAAGCATCATTGTAACTAATGTCCATAGTTTCCGTTAATTTTAGTTCAACCTTGTTGCTAATCACTTTTCCAAAGTCATTTTCTATTTCCACCCAGATATCTCCAACATTTTCAATCCATACATTGCTAAATGATAAAACATCTTCAGTTTCTCCCCTAATAGGATCATCGTTTAAAAACCACTGATAAGTTAAAGGTTTTGAGCCAATAGCATTAGCAAATATTTTCGCATAATTTCCAGCCTCTACAGTTAAATCCATAGGTTGAATTAATATGGATGGAGCTGAATCCAAAATCAATAATTCTGCTGAATCCTCTGCTGATAAATTATACTCATTGGTAATAATAACAGAATACACCCCCTGATCCTTTGACGTAACCCCTGTCTTTAAAAATTTAGGCCCAGTAGCACCAAGTATTAATTCTCCGTTAAACTTCCACTGGTAGATCAAACTCGATTCATCATCCACTTGGACCTCAAAAACAGCAGTTCCACCAGATGGGACAGATTGATCATCTAACTTTTTCAAAATTGCAGGCTTAGTGAAACCTGGTTTTATTTTATTTATAACACTCCTGAATTTGTCTGCACCTTCATACCCAGTTTTCTTATACACGACTTCCCATTGTTTATAATCTTCATTGCCTTCTACACCATTAATTATTGCAAATAATGGGATTGCTGATCGTTCATTAAGCATATTCCAGGCTACACTATCAAAATCGTCTGCAACAAGTTCCATTCCAGAATCAGTAACAAACTGATCGGTTCTATCTGGACTATCTTCTTCTATATTTATTCCTATAACAGTGACCGGCACCCCGTGTTCGTTACCATCACGATCATGAAAATATTGGGCTATATTCTTCTCCACATCGGGAGAGGAAGTTCGGCACGGGCCACACCACCAAGCAAAAAAATCCAACACCACGACGTGCCCTTCATAATCGCTCAGTTTCAATGGCTCACCTGTTTCTCGATTGGTAATCTCGAAATCATCGGATACCTCGCCCACCTTGACAGGCTGCGCTTGGCCAAGCGCTTGACCAAGGGCCAATCCAAATATCACCAATACACTTTTCAGCGCACAGCCCACCCCGCAGAACCAATCTCTTGGCTTACTGTAATAGCATTTCATGACAGACAGGAAAAATAAAATGGATCAGAATAATTAGCAACAAAAATTATCTTTTTTTTTGTAACAATGTCAGACACAAAAAAACGCCGGGATGATTCCCGGCGTTTGTTTAAGTTGTTTTGGAGTGGTTTACTCTTTGTCGCGATTGCCACGACGGCGGCGTTCGCCACCTTCGCCGCGCTCACC
>DPAW01000308.1 GCA_003517285.1 Verrucomicrobiales bacterium | reverse complement strand
AACTCCATTCGGAATGCGAGTGCGGGTAAACTGCGGATTATCTCGGCGAACCCGAAGCAACCCCGCAGTCTCAAAAGGCGCCTCTCCTGACCGTCGCCATTCCTTTAATGATTCCACCACCAACTTGACTGGCTGCCAAAACCCTTTCGCATCCTTTTTTCCTCCCCAATAGACACGTAACGCACCTCGCAAAATCAGGCGCTCGGATTTCTCTTTAGCCCTGGCATGCAAAGTGAATTTAAACAACGAGCGATGCCCTTCAGACGAAGGGTCAAACTCTTCCTGATGCCATTCAGACTCCTCCAAGACATAATTTTGTGCCCATTCCAACAAAAGCATCTTCCATTGGGAAAACTCCAATCGCTGACTCGGGGCATTCCACATTCGAGTTTCAATTGCCCAATCATGGACCGTTGAATCCCTTGGTTTACCCCATGTAATTGATTCAAAAGGGAATTCCTCCCAAACAGACCACGCATGCTTTTCCGCACGCAAACGGTCCCAAAGATGAACAAAGGTACGCTCAAAATCCTGCGCCAACACCTCGCTTTTCCAATTTTCTTGGTCCAATCTCTCTCGCTCCCTCAACTCCGCATCGATCTTGGTTTGAGCAACCTCAGAGGCTTCGGTCGTATCGGAAACAAGTTGTCCATCGCGATACACCATCGTTCGCTTTAACAAACCATCCGGAGACCACTCCTCCACTTTACCGACCGGATATCCTTCGTGCCATTCCCCCCGCAATCCAAGTTGCCCATTGGCATGCCAAGCCTTACTTAGCCCTTCACGTCGGCCATCCACAAACGAATATTCTAAACGAGCCTTCCCATCTGGCCACTCCTCATATTGCAAGCCAGTAAACAACTGGCCCGTCGAGCGTAATAGAAACCGTCCATCCGGCTGACGGGCCAATTCCAACATGCTCACCCCTTTGCTCTTAGAAGATGAGGATGGGGCAGGATCCGAGTCACGCCCACAAGAAATAAGTAAGACCGCTAACACACAAATCGCTCCTTTTCGGAACAATTGACACTGAAGTTTTTCCTCGCTCATTCTCCGAAAAATATTACAATACAGATTCTGTTTCACAAGCAAGCAGTGTCACAAGAAATGAAAAAATACATTATTACAATGACCGCAACGCTCGCGATGGCGACCTACTTGGTTGGCTGTGGTAGCGAGGAATCACCCACCGAACCAACCCCTGTTGATGAAGCAGAGTCCTCCGCAGCAGTTGCCGACCCAAACAATACCGACCCAACCAGTAGTGAACAAACTGGGGGAAGCACTCCTGGCAAGCCTCAATAATAAGACTGCAAACTCCATAACTTAACTCAAACCCCTCTGAGAACAGAGGGGTTTTTTGTTTCATCCAGGCTAGGGATCTAATCACGGTTCGAATTATTAAAAAAAAAAGGCGCCACTAACGTGACGCCTTTTGACTTTAGAATTAACTAGTCCCAGCGGTTACCAGCTTGGGAAGGACGGATGAACACTAGGTTCGGACCGCCATAGTTCTGATTCTGGTGTGAACCTCCCTCTTTAAATGAATCGGCATGTGCAACCGCAACCGCCTTATACTCTGCGTCACCTGAAACCTGAGTGGTGGAACCATCAGACAACACAAGGTTGCCTTGGCCCGTTTGCAGCCCGCTCATAGCGTAGTCCTTGGATTCGGAAGCGCCGTAAAAGTGCGGATTCAACAGAGTTTGCGAGTTGAAATTGGAATTGTCCACTTTGTCGCCATAGGAATCAAAAGCAGCTTTGTCCACAGCCAACACTGCCTCACCTCTCCAATCGTTCCCGTGCATCGAAGTACCAGCGTACTTCCATTCGCCACCCCAGCCATCGCCTTGGCCGAATTTGCGGAGATACTCCGTGGTGCCCACACCAGCAGTGGTGGCCATATTACGGGTAGATGCAATAATGGTAGCCGGCAACATGGCATCAGCTCCTTGGCACATGGCGTAACTGTGACGGTTTGGATCAATCCACGAACCATGCGAACCACTGCCCGCACCGCGGTGTTGCTCCCAGCCATAAAGCTTATGGCCACTTTCAGCATTGTTCAGCTGCTTGGCATGATTCGCAAAGGCAGCCGGATCCGACGGGGAGACGACCGCTTCAGCCTTTTGAAGTTGGTCAACATACTCAAAACCCCGTAACCAACCGGGTACTTGATAGGGGTTTTGCCAGTCACGCCAACCCTTAGCTTTTAAAAGATTATTGTCACGGTTAGCCAACGCCGGATCATCCAAATGGAAGAATCCATCGGCATTAGCTGCGTACCCTTGGTAGGCCTTGCCGAGTTGTCCCAATTTATTGGCGCATTTAAGCCGATTCGCCTTAGCCTTTGCTTTAGCCAGAGTGGGCAGGAGCATACTAGCCAGTATACCAATGATGGCAATGACCACTAGGAGCTCGATGAGCGTGAATCCTGCCTTAGGAGCAGCCATTAATTTTCGAACTTTTTCTTTTAATTTCATGATTTGAACCTATTTATTCAGTTTTATCGACCAATTTGCGTGTTTTTTGCACACGTTGCGCAAACTTCACGCGCACTAACCGAGATTTGCTATGTTTTACGGAGTCTTCTCAAACTCACCACTAACATTGCAGCTATATTCGCATATAACATGCCAATTTTTGAATTGTTGAAAACCCCCATAATTATTGTTTTAGGGAGCGTTTAGAAATCCTCGGGAGCCTTTAAATCATCGTCTTCGGCAACAGCCATTCGGTCACTTTTCGGACCATGACCGGGAGGGATTCCGGGTCGGTTTCGGCGTCGAAGACGTGGTCGCAGTTTTCGATTTCGAATAGCTCTTTGGGATCCTGAGCTTGGACAAAAATTTCGCGGGACTCGGCGATCGGCACCACATCATCCACCGTGCCATGCACCAGAAGCCAGGGCACCTTGATTTGCGCGCCCAAGTCCAAGACGCTGTTGATTTGGTTCATGTCATCCACAAACGCCTGCGATAGCGGGCAATCTTCCTTGCCCCACATGAACCCGCTGCCTGGAGTTTCCTGACCGAATTCCACCTCGGCAAACTTGGCCGTATGCACCATGCCGGCCAGTGAAACGAGAAGTTCGATTCGATCATCGGCAGCGGCCCGCTTCACACCCACAGCGCCGCCCATACTGTGCCCCACGTAGACGACACGCCGGCTCTTAGCTTTCACTGCGTCGATCACCGCGCCTAAATCCTCTACTTCCTTAGAGACACAGGAATCTTCAAACCGCCCCTCCGAATCGCCATTGCCGGAGAAGGAAAAGCGCAAGGTGGGAATGCCGGCCATCGCCAAGCCTTTGGCTAGGGCCTCCACAAATGGGCGGTTCATATTGGCAGTAACGCCGTGGCCAATGATCACTGTAAATGGGCAATCGCCCTGTGCTGAATGATAGGCGTAGTCGAGTTTCTCTCCCTGCGCGTTTCGAATCTCCGCGTCCATGTGTGGGGGTTTATGGACTAAATCAGACGAATTTGCGAGTATTTTCCTAGCACCATGTAGACCATTCCAATAGGCCTCCATGAATCGTTCCCTCCTCTTGAACACGACCGCCGGTTTTTGTTAGGAGCCGTTTCCAATTAGGCAAGCGTTTCGCTTCCAGACTAGTATGTCTTCGAAAGAAGGCGTACATGATCCCCAACCAAAATTGACTGCGCCATCGGCGCCAACCCGATCTGCCTTCGCAAAACTCCGCCACAGCCCAGCAACCGGCCGGCCGAAGCGCCCGTTGCACGCGCGGCACCAAATCAGCCAGCGTCGTTTCGCAAAAACAATCGAGGAAGAAGCAGGTCACCACCGCATCATATTCGGCAACCGGATAATCCCAGCAAACCGCATCAGCATGGTGAAATGTCACCGCAGCCTGTTCCGGCAACCGAGCGCGGGCTAGGGCAATCATGGCTTGGCTACCTTCCAAGCAATCCACTTCAATCTCCGGATAACGCCGCACTAGTTCTGTTACAAACCGGCCATCACCTTCGCCAATTGTTAGCACACGCCGGCAATCCACCAACGCCGGCAATAAGGCAAAACGGCATTGCTCCAAAGATTTTTGGAACACGAGATATTCCAGCCAACGATATGGCCGGGCAAGTGGATCGAATTGATTCAATGCATCAGACAAGAGTAAGCAAGGGAATTAATAAGACGGCATCAGCCCAAACACGGCGTTGTTCGGTGGGCCAATACATCCCGCGCCGTTCCAACTCTCCCAGCAAGGCCCCACTCAACAACAGCGCCACGCCCAGTTCCAGCCACGCCCAGTCCGACCACACGGCCAACCCCACCAGCGCAAGCTGAACGAGCAGCCCGATCAACATCCAGTAATGGAGCCCAGATAATTCCCGCGCCAACGACGGCTGATCCATCGCCACATCTTCATCACGATCCCACCCGGCGATCACTAAGCAATTTTGCATACATGCCACCGCCCATACCATGCCCAGGCAAATCAAGCCCAAGCTAAGCTCCGCGCGGGCGACCACAAAGAAAAGGGTTCCTCCCGCAAACCCCGCTCCCACCATCAGCTCCTTCCAGCGCCCTGCCCGCTTGCGAGTTGTTCGGTGATGTTGCAAAAAAAAATATGCACTCACGATCGCCAGTAAAACCAAACCGAACCGCCATTCAGACAGCGGCAACCGCCAAGCCAACAAAGCCGCCGCCAGCAACGCGAGGAACCAAAAAAACCTCAGCAATTTAAAATGACGCTGAGCAAACCGATGGCGCGCCATCGCGGCCTCCGTCTTGAGCCGCCGGCCATCCAATAACCGGTCTCCGCAATAAGCCAGCCATGCACACAACCCCAACAACAAGCGGTCCGCGGCTTCCAATGACACACCAGCCACATGGACAAACGCTTCCTGTCCCGCCAACGCCACCAACACGGCATCCAGACTCAGCACATGCAGCCACAACCACCACGGCCGATCGGCCTTTTCGGCTATTGAAACTGAAATCGTACCGCTACTTTTCACCGGCCGAACCCTGCCATACCGCTCCCAAAATCAAAAGCCCCTCAAAAAAATGAACGGTGCCCCCGAAAGGGCACCGCCATTTAGCACAACCCATTAACACGGGGAACCACCACCGTGTAATGTAGGGATTCACAAGGTCTCCCGGTAATTATTCGCCTTCGGCAAATGAATTCTTTCATTAAAATGAAACATATTTCTGACAATTTTCGGCCTAAATTCGCGGTTTAAATGTGTTTAAGCTGCGAACAAGCGATTAGAAGCTGACATTGGAATTTCACTAGCAACCTGGGAAGACCACGCTTTTTTCCCCGCTGGATGGAGACAACACATTGGATTGGGAGGACATTCGGGATGAAACACAACATGGAACAGTTAACGCCGCCAATCCCGGCACTGCCGGTGAATGGTTCGCACTCTCCGAGTGCGTTTCCTTCTTAGATTTCAGCTTTGAGGTGCTGCTTACGTAGGTGTACACCTAACGCTGGCCCGCCCAACGGATGCCGTTTGCCACCAGCGCATGCAGTTTAGCCGATGACTCCGGATGCGGGCTGATTGACAGCACCCGCCCTTTGCCATACTCCCCCGCAATAATTGCCGGAGTGTTCACCATCGTTCCCTTTTGCGGGTCATAGCGTGCCACCTCGCTGCGAAATATGGCCAGCGGGCGAAACGCCTCCAGCCCCTTAACTCCCATGGGCGACATGATGGGGCCGTTGTGATAGCGCACCTCAAAAACGCCCTTGCGATCGCCAAGAATCTCTCGGCCTTCCG
>DPAW01000189.1 GCA_003517285.1 Verrucomicrobiales bacterium | reverse complement strand
CATGTTGTACCACCAAAACACTTTGGCAAACGTGAAATCCGCATGGCGTTCGCGCAGGGTGTCCCACACCTTCGGGCCCTGCACCAGTTGATTGGGTTGTTTCCAAAACTGGACCTCTGCCAAATCCCGGTTGTACCAGCCATTGCTCACGATGCCGTGCTCGCTGGCGGTTTTGCCGGTGGCATAATCCGACTGCGCGGTACAGGTTACCGCCGGGAAGGCGGGGTCGATGTGGCGATGTTGGGTGCGCTCGCAGAAGGCGGAAAGGAACGGCATGTCCGGCCCGATGTGTCGGTCGCACAACCCCACGACATTGATCACGACCACGCGGTTCATGCACGGTTATCCCAGAGCGGGAATGATCTTGGAATCCTTGCGTCCCTCAGCGCGTTCCTGAAGTTCATGGATGGCATCCAGCACCGTGGGCAGATTCATTTCATTAACCTCAAACCCGTCGCCAATGCTGTGTAGAAGCGTGATGGTGAGGCGGCCACCGAGATGTTCGCGGAACTCCTCAAGCCCTTCGATGACCACCAGTTTGCCATCGGCATCCGCATGCAACAAATCCGTGCTCCAGAGGGTGAAACCGAGGCGCTCCAGCAGGCGCAGAATGCGGTCGCACTGTTTTGCAGACAGGAATTCCATGTCGCGCGCGTAGATGCAATCCAGCGCAATCCCGATGGCAACGGCTTCCCCGTGGCGCAAGCGGTACTCGGAGATTTGCTCTAGTTTATGCGCCGCCCAATGGCCGAAATCCAGCGGTCGCGCACTGCCCATTTCAAACGGGTCGCCGTTGGAGGCAATGTGGTTCATGTGCAGCTCTGCACTGTGATAAATCAGCCGCTGCATGGCCGCCGGTTCGAATTGCGCCAAGGCATCGGCGTCGGCCTCGATGCGATCGAAAAATTCAGCGTCGCGAATGCACGCCACCTTCACTGCCTCCACGTAGCCATTGCGCTTGTCGCGGGCGGACAGGGTGGAAAGCAACTGGAAATCATTGATCACCGCAAACGGCGGCGCAAAGGTGCCGATGAAATTCTTTTTACTAAAAGCGTTGATGCCGTTCTTTACGCCCACGCCCGAATCATCTTGGCTGAGTGTTGTGGTTGGGATGCGAATGTGGCGAATACCGCGATGTGCCGTGGCGGCGGCCAAGCCCACCATGTCCAGCAATGCGCCGCCACCCACGCAAATGAGGTAGGAGTGGCGGTCGATGTGGTAGCGGTCCACCTGCGATTGCACTTCGCTGACATGGAAGTAGGAATTCTTGGTTCGCTCTCCGCCCTCCATGACCACTGGTTCACAAACCAGATTCAGGCAGTCCGAATGCGTTTTGAAATACGCCTGAATTTGCGAGAGCAGGGTGGGTTGCGCCTTGGCCAGCGCTTCGTCCACCACGATCAGCGTCTTGCGCGGTTCACGCTTCTCGCCGTCCACCAGCGTATCGCGCAACGTGGTATTCTCAGTATCAAACACATTTTGCGTGAACAACACCTGATGGCGCCAATTCACCGTAATGGTGCGCTCAATCCGGGACGACATGGGAGGGAGCCTAACGCAGGGTTGAGATAATGACAAGGCGGGCCGGGCCGTACAGGCTTGTTTTCGGGATCGTTTTTCGTTAGTGTCCGCGCATGAATCGTGGCTGGAAGGCGGCGGTGTGGATGTTGGTGGGCATGGTGGGCTGGGTGGCTTGTCAAGGCCCCGGTGGGCTGGGCGGCGGGGTGGATCCCGATCGGCCTTTGACCGAGGTGGAAAAGGCGCTGAATGCGTGGCGCGATGTGAACGCCACCAAGACGGCCAATGAAAAAGAGCTGATCGATATCCGTAACCAGCTCCTCTCCATGCCGGCTGATTCGCCGCCCACCCGCGAGCTGACAAGGCGTTTGGCGATCCTGAACAAGAAGGCGCAGGAGTTGGCGTTCGAGGAATTTCGCGCTTCTCGGGTTTATGAAACGGCCGTGGAGGAGGAGGCAGAAGCCCAGCGACAGGCGGCGTTGGACGCCAACGCCACGGCCAATGCCCAGACTGATTCCAGTGCGAGGCCGATTCATGAGGTGGCCGGGATTCAGTTGTTTCCGTTTTCCATTGCCTTAGACACGAACAATGGAATTCGCGCGCTGAGCGGTACGGTGACCAACGCCCGAACCAATGCGATTGACGAACTCACACTGGAATTTGATGTGTTCGATTCGGGCGATCAAATGCTGGGCACCACAAGTGACTTCATTGCCACACTTCCCGGCGGTTCCAACTGGAACTTCAAGGCCATACTGCTGGACACGAATATCGTGCGTGCGGTCTTCAAGGAATTTCGGGATGCGAATGGAGCCATCCAAGCAAACGGCCCCTCGGCATTGCCGCCGCTTCCCGGAGGAACGCCGACACCTGCGCCCGCTCCGGCACCACCGGCTGCTCTGGTGCCGGCTCCCTAGTTGGAGCTGGATTTCTGAGCAGAACCAGTTGCTCCTGCAAATTATCTTGTTAAATGAGTTGCAACTTTCGGCTAGTGAACAAGTCACTCTGCACTTGAACACCACCGCTAATTCTAACCTGAATTGAAACGGACGCGTGTTTAAAAACGGCTAAAACGCCCTTAATAGATCATTTCGAGCAGGAAATCC
>DPAW01000330.1:1702-4114 GCA_003517285.1 Verrucomicrobiales bacterium | reverse complement strand
CCGTGATCGCTGGTGGCGACGATCAGAGTGTTGTCCAATTGCCCGGCCTTTTCGAGCGCGGCCAGAATGCGGCCGAGGTGCATATCGTAATGTTCAACTTCGACGGCGTAATCCAGCATGTCCCCGCGTGTCTCGGCATTATCCGGCCAAAAGGTAGGGACATGGTCGATGTCGCTAAATTTTTTGCCCATTCGTAGGCCTACACCCTTTTCATATCCCCGGTGAGGTTCACTGGTTCCAAACCAAAAACACCAAGGCTTTCCCTCTGGGGTGTGGGCAAGAAAATCAGCGAAATTACCTGAGTAATCGTTATTGGAAATGGCCCGGGCGGGTGGTTTTAATTTTTTGGCAGACCACACCTTGCCTGTGATATCTCGCCTCTTACCAGTGGCATCATTGGCAGTACCTGGACCCCACCCCTTACCAGTATAACCTGTGGTGTAACCATTTGCGGCCAACACCTCCACGTAGCTTCCAAACTTTGGAGGAAATATGTTCTGATGATTAGCAGCCTCCTCCAGCTGCCATGAGTAGCGACCGGTTAAAATAATTGCGCGAGAGGGGGCGCACTTTGCATTAGGAGTGAAGGCGCGAGTAAAGAGAATGCCTTCACGAGCAACTCGATCGAACGCCGGCGTTTTCACCCACTTGCAGCCATACGCACCCGCGTGCCCAAAGCCCCAGTCATCGGCAATGGCAAAAAGAATGTTGGGTCGCGGCGTCGCTTTAGCGAACTGAGCTAATAAAAAAACAATCGCCAGGAAACGAAACATGGAACGCATGCGACGTTAATAACGCGCGCGGGTGTATTTGCCAATGCTGCGTTGGGCTGCCTAAAGCTCCGGCTCTTTCCATTGTGGGATGCCGCCGGCTTTCATTTGCTGTTCGTACCAAACATGAAACGGGCGAGTCGGAGACATTGGCACGCTTTCATTGACCATTAACGGCCGGGCTTCCGTCCAAAATTTACTGTAAGCGGCTCGCATTTTTGCAGCTACTTCAGGGTTTTTTTCGATAATGTTGGTTGTTTGCCGCGGATCCTTGATCATGTCGAAGAGGGCGTCCTTTGGTGAAACACCCTCCTTGCGTTGCCGTTCGGAAACGCTGATGGCGGTACCTCCGCCAACGAATCGGTAACGGTCACTGCGCACAGCAAAATTCATCCACTTGAAATCCTCCGGGTTCGCACCCGTTTTCCACCGACCTTTATGAGTGAAGAGGTATCGATCTTGCAGCGATTTCTTTTCATCCGACAGCAATGGCAAAAAGCTGCGGCCCTCAACCTGACCCTTCGGCAGGGTCTTGATGCCAGCGATGTCCGCGAAGGTGGGCAACACGTCTATGTGCGCGCTGACTGCGGCGATGTCACGCCCGCTTTTCCATTGACCGTCCCAGCGTACAAGGAACGGCACACGCACGCCGCCTTCATCGGCACTTCCCTTCAGGCCTTTCATGCCGGCGTTGTAAAACGGATAGCCCTTGGCCACCTCCTGACCCACGCGGCCGGAGCCGCCGCCGGTCATACCGTTGTCGCTCATGAAAATCAGGATTGTGTCCTTAAATAAATCCCATTCCTCCAGCTTGCCCATCAGGCGACCCATGTTTTCGTCGATGTTCTCGATCATGCCGTAAAAGCCCGCTTGCCGGGCGGCAAAGCCGCGATCAGTAAAATATTTTGTGTTTTTCGGCGGCGCAATGAACGGTCCGTGCGGCGCGTTAGTGGTGATGTAAGCAAAGAACGGCTCGTCCCCATCCTTCTTGGCCTTGATCCAGCCCATCGCGGCGGTGAAAAAGATGTCGGTACAAAACCCCTTCGTCTTCACGAACGACCCGTTGTACCGCACGACCGGGTCAAAATACTTATTTCCCGGAGCATCGGCACAACTACATTTAAAAGCTTGCCCGATACCACCCGCGCCGTGGATGAACGCCTCATCAAACCCGCGCTTGTGCGGCTGGTATGGCTCCTCATCGCCGAGATGCCACTTGCCAAAAATACCGCTCTTGTAGCCAGCCTGCTTCAGCACCTGCGGCAGCGTGGTGGCCTTGAGCGTCATGCGTTCGCGCTCGAGGATGGTGTGGGTCACGCCGTTTTTCATGGGGTGGCGACCGGTCAGCAACGCCGCGCGCGTCGGCGCGCACGTCGGGCTCACCATGAAGCGCGTGAACCGCGTGCTCGTATCGTACAGCTTGTCGAGATGCGGCGTCCGAATCCACGGATGCCCATGCCGCCCAATCGGCCCGTATCCTTGGTCATCCGTAATGACGAGGATGATGTTCGGTTTCTTAGCGTGGGCTTCAAATGAACCACAGAGCACACAGAGCAGTGCTGAGAGAAAACAGAAAGTAGATCGCATGCGCGGATCATGTAGCAAATCTGCGTGGCTGCCAACTCTGTTCGGCCTCACGCGG
>DPAW01000330.1:0-1323 GCA_003517285.1 Verrucomicrobiales bacterium | reverse complement strand
TCACTTCCCCGGAAACGCCTTGGGCGGTGCAGCCACAGTCTTCGGGAGCTTGCCGGTCAGCGAGCGCAAGAAGGCAACGATGTCTGACCGATCTTCCATGGAGAGATCCATGCCCAACTGATGCTTCGCCATGCGCTGCACGGCGTCCTCCAGTTTGTCCGAGGAACCGTCGTGAAAATACGGACCCGTCTTGGCAATGTTCCGCAGGCTTGGAACCTTAAAAAACATCTTATCCGCCTCTTTCTTGGTGAGGTCAAACCGACCTTGATCCTTCTGGTTCGGCCACGCCAATTTCAACCCCAGCTTTTGGTACGTATTGCCTCCGAGTAAATTACCCGTATGACAAGCCACGCACCCAACCGAGACAAACTTTTTCAGCCCGCGTAACTCGGGCTCCTTCAAAGCCTTCGGCTTGCCCGCCAGCAAATTGTCAAAGCGCCCGGGTGTCACAAACAGTCGCTCGTACGCGCCGATTGCCTTGCCGACGTTATCGTAGGTGATTGCCGGGTCGCTTTTTGGAAATGCCTTTTGAAACAACGCCTCGTAACCCTCAATCTGGCCAAGCTTTTCCACGACAGCCTCCGCCGAAGGCATCGCCATCTCGCCGCCGGCTAAGATCGGCCCTTTCGCCTGCTCCTCCACCGTCGGTGCGCGGCCATCCCAAAACTGTGCCACGTGCAGGAACGCGTTGAAACTCGTCGGCGAATTACGCCCCGTGCGATGATTGTCGAAGCCCAGCGAAAATTTTTCACCATCCACACCAAAGGCATCCGTGCTATGGCATGAATTACAGGAGATCGAATTGTCCCGGCTTAAACGCTTCTCATGATATAGCGTACGACCCAACTCAACTTGGGCAAGTGCTGTAGGATTTTTGGGCAGCTTAGCAGCTTTTAAGGGCTCACCAAAAATCGGCAGCAAAGCTTTCGTTGCATCATCGGCCTTCAAGCAAAAAGAGACGCCAATATGAACCAAAAAAAGTAATGAAAAGATGTGCACTCTCATCGTGGGAAAAAGATACCGGAATTTTTGCATGGGTCAACTGGATCCGACTTGAAAGTGAAGGCACTTAAATAATAGTTTTTTTCAAGTGACTTCAGAGGCAAATGACTCCCGACTGGAGCGCGTCCTTAACTTACCCGGTGCCATGATGCTGGGCTTGGGCTCTATCATCGGCACAGGCGTCTTCGTTAGCCTCGGCATCGGTATTAGTATGGCTGGTCCCACGGTACTGCCGGCCATTGCGCTCGCCGGTTTGGTGGCCATGTGCAATGGCCTAAACAGTGCACAACTGGCTGCCAATCATCCGGTGAGCGGCGGCAC
>DPAW01000036.1 GCA_003517285.1 Verrucomicrobiales bacterium | reverse complement strand
CATGATGTCATCGCCGTCGATCAAAGTGCCGGTTTCGTCGCACAACAACACGCGGTCTGCATCGCCGTCATGCGCAATGCCGATGTCGGCATCGTGTTCCTGCACCCAATGACACATTTGCTCGGGATGCATGGAGCCGCAGCCGGCGTTAATATTCGTGCCGTCGGGGCGGTTGCCGTAGGCAATGACATTGGCGCCGAGCTCGCGCAGGGTGCAGGGCGTGGCCTTGTAGGCGGCACCGTGGCCGCAATCGACCACGATGGTCACACCCTCGAGCGTTTGGCCGCGCGGAAAGGAGCGTTTGGCGTACTCGACATACCGGCCGAGAGCGTCGTCGATGCGCACGGCCTTGCCGATGGCCTCGGCGGTGGGGCGGACGTCATCGATCTCGCCGCTGAACACGAGGTTCTCGATTTGTTCCTCGATGGGGTCGGCAAGCTTGTAGCCGTCGTGATTGAAAAACTTGATGCCGTTGTCGTCATACGGATTGTGCGAGGCGGTGACGACAATGCCGGCATCGGCGCGCAGGCTGTTGGTGACCCGAGCCACGCCGGGCGTGGGCAACGGGCCGATGAATAGCACATCTACGCCCATCGACAAGATGCCGCTGGAGAGGGCATTCTCCAGCATGTAGCCCGAGAGGCGTGTGTCCTTGCCGATGACAATCTGATGCCGCTGGCGGCTGCGAGATTCGGGGTTGAGATTCCGGAACATATGCGCGGCGGCGCGCCCGAGCTTGAGGGCGGTCTCAGCCGTGACCGGTTCCACATTCGCACGCCCCCGCACCCCATCGGTGCCGAAGATTTTATTCGCTGTCGGTGCCATTGTTTTCCTTAAGGGCGTCAGGATTGGAGAGGGGCGGGGGTGGTTGTTCCGGCCGCGCCGGGCGGTTCGGTTCGGCGTTGGAATAGGACAGCCCGGCGGCAGTCTTGATGATGAACCATACCATGATCGCTAGTAACAACGACATGACCTTCATCAGGAAATCGCTCATGCCCTTGGATTGTGAGTCGTCTGCCATGGGTTAACGGGGATCCGGCCGGAGTTTCTTTTCGATGAGATCCAACACGGCTCGCACTGAATCGCGCAGGCGCTGCAACGGTGTGCTGGCCGGCTTTTCCGTGGGGGTATCGGATTTCAATTGGTCGTTCAGGAAATCCTTGAGTTGCTTGAGGGAGACTTGCCGGTGCAGGGCGCCGTTGTGGCAGTAGGCGATGTCGCCGGTTTCCTCGGAGACCAGCACTACGATGGCATCGGTTTCCTCGCTTAATCCAATAGCGGCGCGGTGGCGTGTGCCGAGGGTGTTGTTAATGTCAATGCGCCGGGTGAGTGGGAAAATACAGGCGGCATACATGATGCGATCACCCCGCACTACGACGCCGCCATCGTGCATGGGGGAGTTGGGAAAGAAAATGGAATTCAACATCTCCGATGTCAGCGCGCAATCCACCAGCACGCCGCTGCCGGTTTCCTGGTGGATATCCACAGCGCGCTCGATGGCGATGATGCCGCCGGTGCGTTGGCGGGCAAGTTGGTCAGTGGCCTGCACGACCGCATCGACATCCAGAGGACTATCCTCGTCTGATGAAAAGATGGGCAAGTTGCCTAATTCCGCTAAGAGGCGGCGTAGTTCGGGTTGGAAAATGATAAGGATGGCCACGGTGGTGAACAGGAACAATTGCTGGAGCATCCACCGGAGCACCTGCAATTCTAGCAAGGCAATGAGCGTGGTAATCCCGATCAGGATTAGGAATCCGAGCACCACAGGCCAGCCGCGTGAGCGTTGCAAAAAGGTGAAAATATAATAGATACCGACGGCCAAGGCGGATATCTCAACCAACGCGCGGAGAATCCACAGCCAGTCCAGTTTCAGCCATTCCCAGATGCTGATCAGGAAAGGCGGGATTTCAGCGGCTATACTAAGGCTGTCTCCGTCCATGAATTAGCGGATGGCATTCCAGGTTTGCAGTGCCTGATTGGTTTTTTTTACATCATGCACGCGGAGAACGGCAGCTCCGGCTTCGGCGGCGCGACAGGCGCACGCCAGACTCCCGGCCAAACGATCTTCCACTGCGGCTTCGGTGAGATGGCCGATAAACGACTTGCGCGAGGCACCCACCAATAAAGGTCGCTTCATATTTGTAAAACGCTCCAATCCGGTGAGCAACGCCAAATTATGCTCAACCGTTTTGCCAAACCCAATGCCCGGATCGAACATCACCTGTTCGGCATCTAAGCCGGCCTTGGTGAACCGCTCCAGACGTTCCTCAAAAAACGCGCGCACCTCGGCCACCACTTCGGTGTACTCCGGCGCATCCTGCATGGTTTGCGGGGTGCCTTGCATGTGCATAGCCACATAACCGGCACGGGCGGCGGCGACTATTTCCCACATTTGTGGTTCGGTCCGATTGGCGGCAATATCGTTGATGATCACCGCGCCGGCGGATATGGCGGCCTCAGCCACGGCGGGTTTCTGGGTGTCGATGGACAGGGCGGCTTCGGTTTGCCCGGCGAGCTGTTCGATGACCGGAATCACGCGGGCTAGTTCCTCGGATTCGGAGACGGCGGGCGCGCCAGGGCGAGTGGATTCACCGCCGATGTCGAGGATGTCTGCGCCCTCCGCTGCGAGTGACAGCGCGTGCGCCACGGCGGCTTCGGGGGTCGCGTGTTGGCCACCATCGGAAAAGGAATCGGGCGTGACATTGACGATGCCCATGATGAGCGGACTGCGGGGAAACTCCCACGCGCGATCGCCGGCACGCCAAATCATCCTAATACCCGCTGCTGTCGGGCGCCTTTTCGATCAGTTCAACCTCGTAACCTTCCGGCGCATCGATAAAAGCAAAGCCGCCGCCGCTGTCTTTCATGTGTGGGCCATCGGAATATTCCACGCCGAGTGATTGGATGTGTTTTTCAAATTCCACCAAGCTCTCCACCTCAAAGGCTAGGTGCGTGAGATCCTCCTGGACCTGCACGCCGCCACTGCTGGGGTAGCTGCATAGCTCGATCTCCTCATCGCTATTGGGCGTGGCAAGAAACACTAATTCCGAGCCACGCGGCGATTTGTGTCGGCGTGTCTCCGTCAGCCCAAGAATTTCAGTGTAGAATTTCACCGAGGTTTCCAGATCGTCCACGCGATAACGGGTGTGCAGTAGTTTTTTGACAATGGCCATGGGCGAAGGATGCCCGAGGGGCGTGGGCGGCGCAAGGTTTGTGACTTGGTCGTCACACGATTACGCTTGATTGTCGGAGTTGGGGCAGGCTGAATCCGTTTTTGAGCATGTTACGATTTGGCTTCATTCTCATGGGGTTGCTGGGTTCCTCATGGGCGGCGGTTGCGCCACCCCCGCAAATGGAAACTCGCGGTGTTCCGGAGATTCCGGATGTGTTGGCTGAGCAAGCCGCTCCATATTTGCAGGTGCGGCCTGTACGTTTTCAGGATTGGCAGCTTAAGGGCACGAACGCGACGGTTTTAATTACTCAACGCCCACCCAAGGGCGAGGTGAGCCAGCTGCATGTGTTGAATAAACCCAAGGGCCAGCCGCGACAGGTTACTTTTGGTCAGGAGCCGGTGCGGGGAGCGGCCTTGAATCCGGTTAATGATCGGGCGCTGATTTATCTTAAAGACGAAGGTGGTAGCGAGCGTTACCAGGTGTTTCACCACAATTTGGCGACGGGGAAATCTGTGCGGATCACCGATGGAAAAAACCGCCACACGGGCGCGCACTGGTCGCCCAAGGGCGATCGGATCGCGTATTTCTCGCCCAAGCGCAACGGGCGGGACAACGACCTTTACATTGCCGATCCCTTGAAGGCGGGCAGTGAAAAATTGCTAGCTCGTCTGGATGGCGGCGGTTGGTGGATTGAAGACTGGTCGCGCGACGGGGCCTTGATGATCCTAATGGAGTACATCTCCATCAACGAATCGCGCCTGCATATTGTCGATACTGTGGGCGGAAACTTGTCGCCACTCACGCCAAAGTTGAGTGTGCCGGTTAGTCACCAGAACGCGCGTTTTGATCCTAGGATGCGGGCGGTTTATTTCAGCTCGGATGACGGGTTTGAATTTCAACGACTCACTCGATTGGATTTGAGCACTGGCGAGTACAAATATTTTCTACCGCAGGTACGCTGGGATGTGGAGGCGATTGAGGTGGCGCCTGATGGCCGGCAGCTGGCAGTGGTGACCAATGAGGGTGGCGCCAGTAAATTGCGGGTGCTCGATTCGATGACTGGCGAGCTGTTATGGAATCCGCAGATGCCGTCAGGCGTGATTCATCAACTCGCCTGGGCTTCGGATAGAGATCTGATGTACGGCTTTGATTGGGCGCTGTCGCCGGGCAAAGTGGTGCATTTGAATGTCAGCACACAGGAGCAGTTGACGTGGCTGGATAGTGATCTGACAGGTATCAAGGTGGATCAATTGAGTCTACCGCGCCGGTTGGAGTGGCGCAGTGCCGATGGTAGCCGGTTTGATGCCTGGGTATATTTGCCCGGTCGCATTACGGGTAATCAGTTTTTGCCTACCCAACCAGCGCGCCCTTCGCCGGTGGTTGTCTGGTTTCATGGCGGACCGGAAAGTCAGTTCCGCCCGCGTTTCATGGGGCGTTACAATTTTCTAACCACCGAGGAACAGATTGTTCTCATATGCCCGAATGTGAGGGGTTCGCGTGGGTATGGTAAAAAGTTTTTGAAA
>DPAW01000085.1 GCA_003517285.1 Verrucomicrobiales bacterium | reverse complement strand
ACCGATAGTGAGGTGCACGCGGCCTTGACCGGCATGGCGGACCGTGTCCAAATCCGCTAATTGGTTGGCTCCTCCGGCGTAGGTGACGGGAATCTCCGCGTGCGCGGCCAAGAGCTGGATCAAATTGTGATCAATGCCGGCCTGTTTACCTTCCACATCCACTGCGTGCACGAGGAATTCGGCACAACGGGGGGCGAGCTGGCGCAGGATGGTTTCGTCCACGGGCATTTCGGTGAAGGTTTGCCAACGATCAGTCACTACCCAGTACCGGCCACCGCGCAGGCGACAGGAAAGATCCAGCACCAGCCGCTCGGCGCCGATGGCCTTGGTCAGCGCGGACAGGCGTTCCTCATCTAGTCGCCCTTCGTGGAACACCCAGGAGGTGATGATTACGTGAGATGCCCCGGCATCGAGCCAGCCGGCGGCGTTGTCGAGATTGACGCCGCCGCCGATTTGGAGTCCACCGGGATAAGCGGCGAGGGCTTCCCGCGCGGCGGTTTCATTGCCGGGGCCAAGCTGGATCACGTGCCCGCCACGTAACGCATCACGTTGATACAATTCAGCGTACCAGGCGGCTGGGCGTTCAGAAACAAAGTTGGTGTCCGCGCCGGCCTCGCTGAGCGTGCCACCGACGATTTGTTTCACGCGCCCGTCATGCAGATCAATGCAGGGACGAAACACGGCGGCACCATAGAGGGGGATGGGCCAATGACCAATGTCAAAAGCACTGAAACGAAGGGGATCAGGCTCGCTGATTGGCGGAGTATTTGGGCTCGGGGATTTCCTCTCCGGCACTGAGGCAGGCGTCCAGCCAGGCGTCACGACTCTCCAGCACTTCTTCGAGCGCTTCCTGCGGGGAATCTCCCTGACCGGCGCAATGCTTAAGGTCAGGCATCTCCGCGACGAAGCAGGATTCGGTGTCGTCCCAAAAAATGTTGATGTGGTAATGCGGGATGTTCATCGCCATTGCTTCCAAATTAATGCACGATTTGCAGTTCGTCAAATCCAGGGTGAATAGGATTTGTTTGCGCGACTGGCCAGCATCGGGAGAATACGATCAGGAGGTAGTAATGCGTATTTTAATACTATTAATTTCAATGACGGTTCTGCTAATCGGGGCCGGTTGTGCCAATACCAAACTACCCGGTGCCGCCGAAGCAGATACGCCGCAACAGGTGATGGTCCAAGCGGTGTTTAACGAGGCCGATCGCGAGCTGGCCAGTCCGCGAGTGATCGTGCTGGAGGGCGAGGAGACCCAGATCGAGATTGGGCGGGAGGTCGCCGTACCCGGCCGCGAACAACCGTTGGACACGGGTATTGTGCTGACCATCCGCCCGCATCTGGAGAACGGGCGCGTGCGGTTCACCGGCAACTGCCGGGTCATGACCGAGGTGATCGATAAACACGATCGAGATATGCGGGTGGTGGCGATCCAGACCCGCGAAGCCTTTTTCACGGGTACAGCGGGATCAGGGGAAATCAAGCGTGTTACCATCAATAGTAGCGCCGGCCAGGCCCTGGAGATGAGCCTGAAATTTACCGTGATGGTCCAGACCGCCGCGAGGCATTGAGGCTGCGCCACGGGCTCGA
Organism: Verrucomicrobiales bacterium; assembly: GCA_003517285.1. GTDB lineage: Bacteria > Verrucomicrobiota > Verrucomicrobiia > Limisphaerales > UBA1100 > UBA1100. Next base: position 925 of record DPAW01000085.1, on the reverse strand, counting down.
CACGTTGCCGAGACGGCCGCTATAAACGGGCGTCTTTTTTATGAAACGAAACGGATTATTGGCGGCGGGTAGCTGGATCGTGGATCAGGTGAAGATGGTGGATGTGTTTCCGCAGCGCGAGACGCTGGCGAACATCCTCAGCCAGAGCGAAGGCACAGGCGGTTCGCCCTACAACGTGCTGATCAATCTCGCCAAGCTCGGCGCGAAATTCCCGATGAGCGCCGCCGGCCTCGTGGGCAACGACGGGCTTGGCCAATACATTCTTGATGACCTCAAACGGCACAAGATTGATGCCTCGCAAATGCGCACCACCGCCAAGGCGCCCACCTCCTACACGGACGTGATGACCGAGGTGAAGACCGGCCGGCGCACCTTCTTTCATTGTCAGGGCGCCAATGCGTTGTGGGACGGCAAGGGGCTGGATTTTAAGAAATCGAACGCCAAGATATTTCACGTGGGTTATCTGCTGTTGCTCGACGGCATTGATGCGGCCGATCCACGCTACGGCACACGCGGCGCGGCCGTGTGCGCCAAGGCCCAGCGCGCCGGGCTGAAGACGAGCATCGATTGCGTGAGCGAAGACAGCGACCGGTTTGCCCGCGTGGTGACGCCGATCCTGAAATACACTGACTATTGTATCCTCAACGAATTGGAAGCCGGCAAGACCACCGGCAACGTGATTCGTCGCAAAAATGGATCACTGGACACCGCGGCCCTGCGTAAAGCCGCGAAGGCGTTGTTGAGCAAGGGCGTGAAAGAATTGGTTTGCCTGCATTTTCCCGAGGGCGGCTACGTGCTCACGGCGGAAGGCACGGAGTATTGGCAATCCTCCTTGAAGCTGCCGCAAAGCTACATCAAAGGCGCGGCCGGCGCGGGCGATGCCTTTTGCAGCGGCATGCTGATGGGCATCCTTGAGGACTGGGAT
>DPAW01000255.1:3016-4673 GCA_003517285.1 Verrucomicrobiales bacterium | reverse complement strand
CTCCAACTCAGCTCCCGTCACCCAGTCCAGTCCCGACGGCAAATCGCCGGGTTGAGCCACTGTGAAACCATCGGGATTGGCCTCGTAAAACTCCATCACATCTGGCGCACTCTTCAGCGTCACGGCGCGGCCCACGGGTGGCGTGGACACAACCGGCCCCGTTTGACCCGTTCCTCCATTGGCCAACGTCACGTTTTGCCGCTTCAATTCCGCGGCAAATTCCTGGGCAAAAACCTGCGCCATTTGCCGCACATGATCTTCACTCATCGCCGCAGCCGCCGCCTGTTTGTCGTCGCCTGTGGAGGCCGGTTTCTTCAACTGCTTTTGATTGCACCCCCCCGCCCAAATCAAGGCGGCGGCCAGAAGGAATCCTGTCAGTTTTGTTTTCATGTTATTCGTAGGTTGTAAATTTTTTGGGATCAAAGGCTTCCCGCACGGCTTCGCCGATAAACGTCACCAGCGTCAACACCATGACCATCGCTGTAAAAGCGGACAACACGATCCACGGTGCATGCAGGTTCGCCACGCCTTGTTGCAACATCCGCCCCCAACTGGGCGTACCGGATGGCAGTCCAAACCCGAGGTAATCCAGTGCCGTGATCGATATGATCGCGGTGGCCACGGTGAAAGGCATGAATGTCACTATCGTGGAAATTGTGTTGGGCAGCAAGTGATTAAAGATGATGCGCGGAGTGCTGGCGCCAAGCATCTGCGCGGCCGCCACATAGTCACGTGATTTTTCACGCAGAATGGATGTCCGCATATAATACGTCATGCTCGTCCAGCTAAAAAGCACCATGATGATCAGGAGCACCAAAATCTTGAACCATGCGGGTAATTTAAACGGCAGGTCACTGATAGCCGCCACCGCAATGATGACCATGTAAAGGAACGGAATATTCTGCCACACCTCCACGGCTCGTTGCCCCAGCAAATCCACCCAACTCCCGTAGTACCCCATCAGACAGCCGATCACGACGCCGATCAGATAAACCACCAAGGTAAACATCAGCGCAAAGATCAGCGTAATGCGAAACCCGTAAAACAGGCGGGCAAAAATATCCTGCCCGATCGGATCCGTCCCCAAAAAATGGCGCGCCTCGAAATTAGGCGGCGACGGATGCTGCGTACCTTCGCCTATCCGGCGCGTTTCCTCCGGACTATACGGCACCAACGGCATCACCACAGTCCCTTTACCGGCAGACTGAAAGTGCGCCTTTAACTCACGGTAATTCACTTCGTAACTGTATTCCTGACCCTCCGCATCCGTCTCCATCCCAAAATCCACGCCCGTGTGTGATGCGGCAAACGGGAGGGCCGGAAAATAGGTCTGCCCTTCATGCACCACCACCAGAGCCCGGTTGTTGACGAAAAACTGACCCAACAAGGAAATTGAAAACGCGCCCGCTAACAGGATCAGTGACCAGTATCCACGTTTGATTCCATAAAACCGCTTTAGCTTGCGCAACGTCTGCGGATTAAACCGCAAGGTGGCGCACCATCCACCTCCCAATAACGCTCCCGCAGCCCCGACATACAGGAATCCTTGTTTCACTCCATTGATAAACCCCGCTCCGGCCTCAGCGCTGGTCAGGAAAAATTGTCCGTAAAGCCCACCCAGCAAACCGCCCAATAATCCACCGACTGCAAAGCCTAC
>DPAW01000255.1:1269-2641 GCA_003517285.1 Verrucomicrobiales bacterium | reverse complement strand
GGAGCAGTACTGGCATTATCCTCAATCATCAGTTGAATCGAACCCGCGGATCCACCAAGGCCACGAGAATATCCGAGATGATATTCCCCAAGAGCATCAAGGTGGCGGATAATAAAAAGATCCCCATTACCACAGGAATATCACGGTCCAAAACGGACTTAAATCCCAACAGCCCAAAGCCATTGATATCAAATATGGTTTCAATCAGAAAACTGCCGGCTACAAACAACGTGATCTGATGTCCAATGTTGGTCGCCAATGGAATTAAAGAATTGCGCAAGGCATGTCGTCGTACGGCCTGTGAAAACGGCACCCCTTTCGCGATGGCTGTACGCATGTAATCTGAAGAGAGGTTGTCCATGAGATGGTTTTTCATGAGCATGGTCACAAACGCAAAGCTGCCGACGAGGTAACACAACAATGGCAACACCGCATGCCACGCCAGATCCAAGGCCCGTCCCGACGGGCTTGTATGGCGATGCAATTCCACCTTCGCCGCATTGGCCTGCAGCGTCACAGGTTTACCACCTGATTCGGGCAGCAGCTCAAAGGTGTCAGCATCCTTTACCGCCACCACATAAGCCGCCTCCTTCTCCAACACCGGCTCGGCCGCCGGCACCGTTCCTTCCAGCCAAACCTCCTGCCCATCTCGAAGACCGTGCCGTTCGGCAGTCCATTCACTGGTTCCGACCATCACACTGACATTTTCGATCGGCGTACTCTCGTAATTGGGTCCGGTAAAACCGCCCGTGGGAAACCATTCCCAGCGCGCCGCCAGAAACACCATCATCAAGGCTCCCAACACATAGCCCGGAACGGCATAACCCATAAAGATAAACACCGACGATCCGTTGTCGAACCAGGTATTGTGCTTCATCGCCTTAGCAATCCCCAGAGGCACACATACGAGAAAGGTGAAAAAGAACGTCAGCAATCCGTAGAATGTAGAGACTGGAAGACGCTCCAACATGACATCCAAGACCGGCTCCCCATGCCGGAAGGATTTACCCAGATCACCCTGCAGCACTCCGGCATATCGTGTGCGATATAGCTCCGCACGCGGAACGTTTGGCGTTTCTTCTCCCGATTCCACCAGCCGCACTTTCCAATCTACCATTGTTTCATCGGCGTTGACGATTTGTGGCTGGCCATCGATCAACTGAACCAACACCCGTTCCCTAGCCCGCTCAATGGAGGCCGACTCGGCTTCCGCCTCCCACCCGTCAATCCGGCCATCTCGGTTTGTGTCCAGTTGATCAAATTTCACATAACCGACCACACTCTCGGGCACTTCAGTCGTCTGCACAAAACCGTCTCCATTCCAATCCAGTGCAGCCACATGAAAGGCCGGCACCCGCATACGAACTGTAAG
>DPAW01000255.1:0-863 GCA_003517285.1 Verrucomicrobiales bacterium | reverse complement strand
ATCGGTTTATCGTACCCATAGAGCTCCTTCATTTGTTCGAGTTGCTCTTCGCTAAGCGCAGCGCCTTCGGAACGGCCGCCGCCGCCTTCCATGGAAACCATCTGCGCCTCCATCATCGCCTGTTCCATGGGACCGCCGGGAGCGATGCGGGTCACCCCGAAGACGATCATGGTGATCACCAACAGCGTGGGAATGAGCAGCAGAAAGCGCCTGATGAAATAGTCCCGCATACCTCGTCGCAAGCGATAGCGTGGCCAAAGCCCTCACGCTTTGCCAGCCAAAACGAATCAATCGCATGGACATAACGCGGGCTTTTGCGCACTCTCGGCGGCGATGACACACCTCACGCTTGGCCATTCCCCCGATCCGGACGATGCCTTTATGTTTTATGCGCTGGCGAAGGATCTGATTGATCCGCGCGGGTATGCCTTTGAACACATTTTGCAGGATATCCAGACGCTCAACGAGCGCGCCACGCGCGGCGAGCTGGATATCAGCGCCATCAGCATTCACGCCTACGCTTATGTGAGCGATCAGTACGCCCTGTTACCCAGCGGGGCGAGTATGGGCGACGGATACGGCCCGATGCTGGTAGCCAAGGAGCATTATTCGAAAGAGGAAATCGCCGGCAAAAAGATTGCCGTGCCCGGTGAAATGACCAGTGCGTTTCTGGCGCTGCAGTTGTGGCTCGGCCGGCCGAAAACGGAGATTGATTATGTGGTGGTGCCGTTTGATGAGATCTTCGCCACGGTCAAGGCTGGGCAAGCCGATGTGGGCCTGATCATTCATGAAGGCCAATTAACTTTTGAAAATGAAGGGCTCGTGTGCTGCATGAATCTCGGCGTGTGGTGGGGCGAGGAAAA
>DPAW01000188.1 GCA_003517285.1 Verrucomicrobiales bacterium | reverse complement strand
GGCTCGGAGATCGAATACAACGCCATCGCCGCCAAGGTCATGGCCAAGTACGGCATCCCTACTAACGACATGTACACCTTCGTTAAGGACCTCATTGACATGAACAAGCCCGCCGGTCACGGCGCCGATCCATTTTTCTTCGATCGTAAACCCATTCACCCGCCTCTCCGCGAAATTCTCCGGAAAAATCTCGGACTCTAGCGCACTGTTTTTCAAATCATGAAATCCTATCTCATTACCTGCCTAGCCTTGCTGGGCTTTACGTTTTCGTCCCACGCCAAACCGCTAAAAGTCTACCTGCTGGTGGGCCAATCAAACATGCAGGGCCACGCGGCCGTGCGCACGTTGGCGCATTTGGGCATGGACCCGAAGACGGTGCCGTTGTTGAAGGCAATCCAGAATGCTGACGGCTCGGCCAAGGTGCATGATCAAATCTGGATTTCCTCGATCGATACCTCGGAAGAATCCGGTGTTAAGGAAGGCAAGCTGACCGTCGGCTACGGCGCGGGCGGGCGCGAACCAAAGATCGGGCCGGAACTGAACTTCGGCATCACCATGCAACAGCACGTCGGCGAACCGATCCTTTTGATCAAGACCTCTTGGGGTGGCAAATCGCTGAACACGGATTTCCGGTCGCCGAGCGCGGGGCCGTATCAATTCAACGAGCAACAAATCGAGAATTTCAAAAAGCGCAACAAGGATGTCGCTGCCGAGCGCAAGGCCCGGGCCGAGCGTACCGGCGTTTATTATCGGCTGATGCTCGAGCACATCCGCAAGGTGCTTGGCGACATCCAACGCGTGTATCCCGCCTACGACGCCAAGGCCGGCTACGAGCTGGCGGGGTTTGTGTGGTTTCAGGGATGGAACGACATGGTTGATGGCGGCACCTATCCCACGCGCGGACAGCCGGGCAGTTACGATGCGTACAGCAAAAATCTCGCGCACTTCATTCGCGATGTGCGCGAGGATTTGAAGGCTCCCAAGCTGCCCTTTGTCATTGGCGTGATGGGTGCGGGCGGTCCGATCGCCAAGTACGGCCCGGACCAAAAACGCTACGCCGGCATCCACGGCGAATTCCGCAAAGCCATGGCCGCACCGGCCAAGCTGCCTGAGTTTAAGGGCAATGTCTCAGCGGTGTTCACCGAGAACTATTGGGACGGTCAACTCGGCGAACTAGTCAGCCGTCGCGGGCAGCTCAACGCCAAGCGCCGCGAGCTCTCCCAGAATCAATCGCTCACCCGTGCCCAACGCGAAAAAATATTGGCCGAATTCAGCGCCAAGCTCTTCACCAAGGAAGAACAAGCCATCCTCGAGGCCGGCGTTTCCAACGCCGCCTACCACTACCTCGGCTCCGCCAAAATCCTCACCCAAATCGGCCAAGCCTTCGCCAATGCGTTGGCCGAGATTGATTAGCCAAAAAAGTTCAACTTTCTGAGAATAATTTCACCGGTAAGATTGCTTAATTCAATTACTCTCGTTTTGGATGGTTGGAGGTAACTTGGATTTTTTGCGATTCCGAGAGAAGTTTATCAGTCCGAAGGCAAAAACAACCACTGAGCCAATAATGGCTCCTTCTATTGCTCCTTTAGGCCCATGAGTAATTGGATGGTAAAGTAGATTACCGAGCCCAGCTACACCGATGTCATTTGCCCCCGTATAGAGCGGGGTGGTGAATATTCGGTATATGGCTCCAATAATCGAACAGGCAATAATTACGCAGAACCAGATTAAAACCCGGATATTTTGCTTCCGATCATCGTTGGTCGGGTTAGAAGTATCACTATTGCCCTCATTTTTGGGTTTAGTCACTTTGTAGAGACACGCCCCGCTAAGTACACAAACAAAAAACAGACGAAAATCATTTTCCTCAACTTGTTTTAACGCCATCACAAAAAGTAGGAATAGTAAAAACCACAAAATGTAATACACAAAATTCCGTTTATCGTTCATTGGGTTAAGAGTAGCATCACTGCCTTCAAAATTTCCAATTGAATAAATCGATGCCAACCTCTTTGTAATTAATTTTTTCCGTCCAGCCCTTTTGCCGCTCCATCTCTCATCGACCAGCTATGGCGCTGGCGTAGGCTGCTATGGCGTACAGCAACGCCTTCGCCAAGCCTGACATCGGCATTTCCGTGGCTGGCGAGGGGTTCGCCGGGCTTGGCGAAGGGGGTGCCGCGGCGGGTAATTGGCTTGCCAGAATGGGCGATGGGGTAATTGCACAAAAAAAGCCCCCCGCCATTGGCATGGCCGGGGGCTTGGGGTTAGTTATATTTTAGCGTTTTTGACGGTCACCGTGATGACGGCGGGTAGCCTCAAGGGCGCGCTTCAGTTCATGGATTTCCCTGCGAAGGGCGTCGACTTCTCCAGCAAGGTTGCGGTCGTTGCCGCGCCTGTCGCTATGGGCAGGATTGTGGTGATGATTCGGGTGGTGTTGCTTTGCGTGGTCTGATTGGCCAGCACCCACCATTTTACGGATGGCTTGGGACTTCTTGTGGGCTTCCTCACGGGAGAGCTTGCCGGCTTTAACAGCAGCGGCAATGTCACGCCCCATTTTCTCGGCCTGCTCGCGGTTGATTCGCTTGGAAGTATTTCCCTTGTTGTGAGCGGATTGCCCCCACAGGCTTTTTTTCATGGATTCCAGTTTCTTGCCGGCTTCCTCTTTGGAGAGTTTTCCTGCTTTCACTGCGGCAATGATTTCCCGTTCCACAGCTTGATACTCAGCCTTACGCGGATCGCCGTGGGCGCCCTTTGCGTGATCCGACTTGGCGTGGTTTCCATGTGCTTTCTGTTTACCTTTAAGGGAAGACAGCTTTTTCATGGCTTCCTCCTTGGAAATTTTGCCGGCCTTAGCGGCTGCCCAAATCTCGCGTTCCATCGACTCAGTCTTGGAGCTCTGCGTTTTGTCGGGGCATTCCTTACAGTCGGATTTTTTCTTTTTGAACTCTTCCGCCTGAGCGGTGAACAGGGAGCAGGCCAGTACGAGCCCAGCGGCGAGATTAGTTAGGGATTGGGTTTTCATTTTAGATATTATGGTAGACGTGATTTTGAGGGGAAGGTTTCGGATTAATTCGTTTTTTGCAATAAATATAGTCACTGACGTTCCAGATAACTTGTTTTTGCCCGTAAAAGTGTGGGTGCGGCAGTGAGTTGGTTGCTAGGAAAGACTTCAGCTTGGCTCAATTGAACTTCGCATACCTGAGGATCAAATAAGGTATTACGTTAAAAAAAGTTACCACCGACTTATAGCATATGAAAATGGTGTAATTGATTTCATCAAAGCGATCTTTTGACATCTCCAACCACCACGTATGAGCGTTGAAAATAAAGTCGTGGGCAAAGATAAGTGCCAAATACCACCATACAAGTATTCCCACATTAATGACCGTACACCACCCTAGAAATGCCCGAAGATTTTCTTTTGTTGTTTTCAAGCTATCACCCACCTCACTTTTCGCCTATGCAGTAGAGAAACTGACGTCCTCTTAAGAAAATCTGGTTGCCTGCCAGTGCAGGGGAGGCATCCATTCGGTCATCAAGTTTATTGGTGGCTAGAGGTTCAAATTTTCTGCCGTGCTTTAACACCAGTGTGGCTCCATTCCGTGCAGTAATATAAACCTTTTCATCAGCTGCAACTAAGGAGCTGTATACATTAGCTAAGCCATTTAGCCGTTCCCGATCAATATGGGTCTCTCCAGTTTTAGCATCGGTGCAAGAAAGCAGAGCCTGATTGGATTGGGTATAGTACAGCAATCCCTTATAGAGTGCTGGTGAAGGGGTATAGGGTGTGCCACGGTTTTTGCTCCACAAAATCCTATCAGATCCGGTGATGTCACCCTTGGCTGAAAGCGGCAAGGCCAGAAGAGAAAAACCCTGATAACCAGTCATGCAATACACTGCGTTGCCATCAACTACCGGGCAGGGGATGGCATTATCGGTAAGCCCGCCACATTGCCATATGATTTCGCCACTCTGGAGGTTGTAGCTAATGACTTTACCTGGCTCAACTAGTCGGCCACCACGGCTTATGCCTGAGGCTGTCGTGATGATTTGTGTTTTCCCGCTATGGGTAACTACAGTTGGTGTGGACCAACCATTTCCGCCTTGGCGATTCTCTCTCCACAGCATTTTTCCTGTTTTAGCATCCAATACTTCAATGTAGGACTGGCGAACATGATCTCTAACAAGGATAAGTTTGCCATCATTAACTACAGGCGAACACGCTTCACCCAGGCTTGCCCCCATGTAGGCTTTACTCATAGGGCGTTCCCATAGTTTTTTCCCATTGAGATCGTAGCAAAATAGTCCGCTGGAGCCAAACCAGCAGTAGAGCCGTTCTCCATCAGTGGTGGGCGAACCCGAAGCAAAGTTGTTATCTCCATGTGTGCCTTCATGAGGAATGAGTTGGGTTGCAACCTGTTGCCAGAGTGTTTTACCGGTCTTTCGATCCAGACATATAACGACAAACACGTATTCAGTATTCGGGTATGTAATGCCAAAGATACGCTTGGGTTGGTCTTCCGGTTTTGGGAGTGATGGGTCGACTTTTTTTGTATTGATGGCTGTAAGAATAAAAACTTTGTCACCCCAAATGATGGGCGAGGCGCTACCATATCCTTCAATGGGGATCTTCCACTGGATGTTCTTATCCTCGCTCCAAGTGACGGGCGGCTGGGCGGTGGTTGAGCTGCCGGTGGCGTCTGGTCCGCGCCACTGATGCCAGTTATCAGCCTTGGCTTTATTGAAATCGGCGGCAAAGGAAGTGAGGACACTGCACAGCAAGGCGGTGCCGAGGGTAAGGGATGTTTTCATTTTAGAGGGTAAGCTCACCGGTGCTGCTGGCGAACTTGTCGGTGTTGAGATTCATTTGGTTGAGCAGATGCACAAAGAGATTGCAGAGCGGCGTGTTGTTCTTGGCATCGTGTGCGAGATAACGGCCGTGTTTGAGGCCGCCGCCGGCGAGCAGGATGGGGTTGTTGCGTGGGTCATGCGAGCTGGCATTCCCAAGATTACTGCCCAATAAGGTGAGCGTGTTATCGAGCAAGGTGCCACCCGCTTCCCGCTTGGTTTTCATGGTCGTGAGGAATTCATCAAAACAACCCATGATGGCGCGTTCGATTTTGAGCAGCTGTTCAATGCGCTTGGGATCCCGTCCGTGATGGGAGAGATTGTGGTGTTCGGATTCCACGCCATTGATCTGTGGCATACCGTGGTTGTGTTGGATGACTATGCTGATAACCCTCGAGGAATCGGTCTGTACAATCAGTGGAACAAGATTGAGCAATAGTCTAATTCGGCCAATGAGATCGGTCTTATCATGGATATCGAGCGGCGCTTGAGCCTTCACTTTCGGTTTGGGTCGGTCGATCCATGCTTGAGCTGCGGCAAGATCATTTTCTGCGGTACGGACGGAATCAAAATATTCCTGCAACCGTTCGCGATCAGCCGATGGTGCGGTCTTTAGGAGCGCACGGGTTTGGACAAGCAACTCGTCCAGCACACTGCGGCCTTCGGCGAGCTTTTGTTTTTGCCGTGCGATCTCCTCCGGTTTGCCGCGCAGGAACATTTTTGCAAACATGCGTGAAGGGCGGTGTTCGGCCGGAATCATTACCCCGCTATTGGTGTATGACTGGCTTTTTGCGGTATCGCTACTAAGTGACACGGACGGAAATCGCGTAACGTAGCCGAGTTTGCCAGCCGCGTATTGATCCACTGAGATCGAGTTTTTGAAACCGTCCATACCGGGGTTGGGCGCGGCGCTGAGCCAAGTCATCTCGCAAAGGTGTTCACCGCCCTGTGCCGGATGGGAAAGCCCGGAAAAGAGGGTGAAATCTTTCCGGTGTGCCTTGATGATGCTCAGATAATCAGTCAGCTCGTAGTCAGCTCCGGTTTTTTTGGGGAACAACGCCGGCGCGTGTAAGCCGAGCGTGTTACAGATAAACACTATCCGCTTCGGTGGTGCCTGCTCCTTGGCCCACGCCGGTTGCATTGATTCCAGCCACGGCAATGCCATCGCCACGCCGGAGCTTTGCAAAAAGGTGCGTCGGTTTAGTTTCATTTGTTCAAAAATAATCGGCTTTGCACCACGGCATGAAGTAACTCCCGTACAGGGTAGCCACTCTTTTTAGTGCTGGCGAGTATGCGTTCTACTTCCGGACGATCAGCAAACTGTACCTCTGCACCGGTGGCATAGGTGATTAGTTGGGACACTAAGTTGCGCGCCACTTGTTCTTCCTGGGTTAACAATAGATCGCGGAAGCGGCGGATACCTCTAAATTTTTCTCCAC
>DPAW01000049.1 GCA_003517285.1 Verrucomicrobiales bacterium | reverse complement strand
AACCCGTAATCCAGCAGAAACCCAAACCCGGCCAAAATCGCAAGGTACGGGTAAACCACGTTCATGTTGGTCATCTTGAACTGGAGACGAATCCGGTAGCCGAATCCAACGTCGGCAACGAGCATCTCCGCCGCGATCAGGAACACGATCGCCGGGCCGATACACAGGCGCACCGTATCGATGAACTTGGGCAATACCTGTTTGAAAACCACCTCCACCGCCACCTCAAAACTGGATGCCCCAAGCGTGTATGCCTTATCCAACATCTCCGATGGAATGTCCTTGATGGAAAGGTAAATCGAGACGGCGATCGGAGGGAGAATACCCAGTGAAATCATCGCCACATACATCTCCATTCCCGTCCCAAAAAACACCATATACACGGCAAGCGCAGCGGTGGGCGGCACCTTGGCGAGAAGGGATAACGGTGGTTGCAAAAATGCCTCAATTGACGGGACACAACCCATGAGGATTCCTGTCAGAAAACCAAGCAACACACCCAGCGCCAATCCATTGAACAACCGGATGGTCGTCGCATAAGAGTCCTCCAAAATCCAGACATCCGCCCAGTCCTCAAACACATCCTCGACACCGGTCACGATGTACTCCGGATACCCCTCCTGCGCACCGGACTTTATGGCATCCAGACTGGTGCCAAGCGGAAATGTAACTCCCTCAATTCGACTTTGGGTCTGTTCCTTCTCGCCTTTGTACTCCGGGTTTGGAACCACCGTGATTGTGGCACTCAGGAACACACGATTCGGTCGCGTGAACTTGACAACCCCCTCAGCAAGTTGGCTCCAGGTCGGGATCGTCTTGTCCTTCGGGTTTCCGCCCTGCTCCACGGGCAGATGCATCTTGTAGGAAACGTATGTGTACGCAGCCAACAACAGGGTAACGGACATGACCGCGTAGGCGACCGATTTCAACTTCGAAATGGGTCGACGGATCATGCTGTAAACGCCACGAAATGAATGGAGTAATTAATCCGAAACGGCAGCTTTTTGTTGCATGGCCAGCGCTGCAGCAGCCGGGTCCATGTTGGAAAACGAATAGTCCTTCTCCGCTTGCTTAAGCAGTTCCAAATTACGAACGAAGCAATACTCGGAAACAGATTTTTCGAGGCCGTAAACCTTCACCCCTTTTAGATCTTCAACCGTCTTGATGTCTGAGGTGACAATACAGGCGTCCGCTCCAAAACTGGTCGAGGTCGGCAGGACCATAACACCCGGACGCCCGAGTGATGGTTGAAGAATATCCATGTTGGTAATGCAAACAGCATCACACTGGCCGGCCCCGTACATGGCCAGGCAGGGATCGTACTCCGCCTCCTTTAATTCGATATCCACTCCCCATTTTTTTTCGATCGGGCCAAGTTCGCCTTTTTTTCCGTTGATGATACCGGTCGAATCGGCAACGCCAAAAACGCTCCATGAAGGATACTCACTCCACGCCAGTGAAAAAGTCGGAGGAGCGGGAGCGGGTGTGCCCGTTTCCCCTTTTTTAACCTTTTCAATGTAACTGGCATCGAATCGTAACGCAGCATCCGGCGCTTTCCCCGCATCGCCAAAACCCAACGACGGCTTCTGATCCACTATCCCGTGCGACTCACAAAACCCAACAACCGTCTCCATCGTCTTGGGCAATTCGGCTCCTGTTAACACGGCAATCCCCTCATCCGGTGTGCCGTAAAACTTGGTCTGCTTTACCACTTTTTCCATGTCCTCCAAACTCACGGCCGCGAATTTTTGGCCGATGGCCTTTAGGGTGTCATCGCGCTTGGCCGGATCAGCCATGGCTTTGTTCACCTCATAAAACGTCTCAATGACGGCACAGGCAAAAGCCTCCCCGCCCGGCTTTTCCAGACTCGACTTGGCGACTACAACCGAGTCGACGATCTCATTCGGAATCTTCGTCGAGTCAAATAACACACGGACGTCTTCACGGGAGGCAAGTGTTGAAATCACAAACGGATTCCAGACCACGATGGCCTTCGGCCCTTTGTCTTCTCCGCCGCCACAGCCGCTAGTCATGAGTAACACGGAGCAGCACGCCGCCACCGCCCAACTAAGCTTATGAATTCTATTTTTCATATTTCACCTTATAAAAAATCTCGACGCAAAAAAGACCTCCGCTCCGGAGGTCTTTTGAATTCTGTTATTCCGGCAGAATGCTGTCTGTGCTGGCAGATTCCTTCTGTTTGGGTTCACTCGGGGCAGTCTCAGCACCTTCGGCCAGACCCAGCAATGAGTCGAACTCGTCGTTGGCAGTGTGGCTCCGTGCGAATTCCAGAAACTGTGCCTCCTGCGCCTTGCTGTCGGTGCCGGCCATTTCCTTCGAGATGCGGGCCTCGGCGCGCATTTCCTGCCGGAGTTCGCGCATATTTTGCAATTCCTTGGCCATGCCATCCTTGGAGATGCCGGTGATCATGTCGGCCAGATCGCGTTCCTCCTTGGCAGTGATCACGTCGGCCACGGCGTCGGCGGCCTCGCTTTTGAGTTTCTCAATATCGCGCTGCAACTGCTGCAGGTTCACCTTGTGGTTGGCGATGCTGTCATCGTACTCGGCCACATCGCCTTCAAGGTCTTTAATGTGATCCTGTTTTTCGGCGAGCGTCGCGGAGAAATCGTTGTACGCAGTGAGGCACTTTTTGTACTCCTCATTGGCGTGAATCTCTTCCTTGGATTGGCCCTCGGCCTGCAGCTTGGCTACGGTCTGCTTGGCCATGGCCAGTGCACCAGCCTTGAGGTTTTCCAGTTTTTGCACTTCCTCGGTCAACCCCTTGACCTTGGCCAATTTTTTCTCCTGCTGGGCGATCAGTTTGGCTACGGCCTGCTTGTAGGTGTGGATCTGGCTGACCTTGCCTTTAATGATCTCATCAAACTTGGCCCTCATCACATGCGGATCGGAGTCGAGCCCACGCCGTGCCTCGTCTATTTGCCCGGTCAGTTTGTACCAAACCGCCTTGAACCACCTGCCTATTGCACCAAACATATTATGACTTATTGATCTGAGTTAAATTTTGCAGAGAGCCGCCAGTTAACATTGAATCAACGCGCTGTTCAACCTTTTTCGCCACCTCGAGGCTCTGATCCAGTTCACCGCGCAATTGCTGCAACCGGACGTCACCCTCTGGTTTGCTGGTGATGCCCTGCACTGCCGCCAGTGTCTGGCTCATGTGCTCCACCGTGCCGACGACTTCGTTGACTAGCTTTTCCCTCTGTTCGAGGATCGGTTTCTTCGCGATTTCAGACGCGAGGCTGTCCGCGGTTTTCCAGAGTTGAAGTGTCTTCTCCAGCGAACTGACACATTGCTCAAACAGTTCCTCGGCCCGTTCCCGTATTTCATCGATCATCGCCTGATTGAGATTGGGCGCGATGACGTTCAACTTGCGGAAGGCGTCCCGTAGCGACCGCAAATCCTGCATGGCATCCTCGGTACGTGTATCGCCGTCCATCGTCAACCGATGATGAAAGTGGTCGAGCTTTTTGCGCTTGGCCTTCTTCTCCTTGGAACGCTTGGCTTCAACAATTTTCTTCACCCGATCCTCCTTGCCGAGGATCAGTTTGGTAAGAAACATCCCGGCCGAGCCGAGCATCCCGCCCAAGCCAACCAGCATGGCACCCACTGC
>DPAW01000340.1:1487-11980 GCA_003517285.1 Verrucomicrobiales bacterium | reverse complement strand
ATAAAATATTCTCGGAAGAAGCTGCGCGGGCGGCATACCTTTTTTGCGTCTTGAGGAATCTTGCGCGCATTAAATGGTTGATTGCAGGCGCGGCATTTGTCGTCCTGGGGATTGTCGGCTTATTTCTACCCATCCTGCAGGGGATTCTGTTTATAGTCATTGGCTTGATGTGTTTAGCCAAGGGCTCTGCTTGGGTGCGATCCAAGAAGATGTCCCTTAAAAAACGTTTCCCGAAATTCGGCTCCAAGTTGACTTTACTCGAACAGAAAGCGCGCGATTGGAAGGCGCGCTGGCGCAAACGTAGGGAGAAATCATGAAACACCTTTGGGATATCAAGGTGCCCAATGAACAGTCTATTCAAGGTATCACGCAGGCCTTGGGTATCCACCCTCTGCTTGCTCAATGCCTGGTGAATCGTGAGTTAATAGACCCTGAGGAGGTCCGCAGTTTTCTGAATCCCAAATTGGCCGATTTGGCTGCGCCGGAACGGATCCCGAACATGGGATCGGCTGTTGAACGTCTGTTTCTCGCGCGCGAAAGGGAGGAGACCGTAGTCGTTTTTGGGGATTACGATGTCGACGGGATTACTTCCACGACGCTACTGCTCGATTCATTAAACTCGTTGGGATGGTGCGTTGCTGGTTATTTACCTGACCGCGTGGATGAAGGCTATGGGCTAACGCCGGATGGCGTGGCCAATTGCCTCTCAAAACATTCACCGAATCTGTTGATCGCCGCGGATTGTGGCACCAATTCCGTGGAGGTGATTACAACGTTAAAAGAGCAGGGCGTGGATGTCATTGTTCTGGATCATCATCAGGCTTACGAGCCGCATCCGCCTGCCGTCGCTTTGGTGAATCCTTGGCTGTCACCGGGAACGGAAGGGAAATTTCGCGAACTATGCACCGCCGGACTTGCTTTTAAATTCCTCCACGCAGCCGTGAAACACGGCCGCCGACTCGGGCTGCCGGAGTTCAAGCAATATGACATTCGCCAGCAACTGGATTTGGTTGGATTGGGCACCATTGCTGATCTCGTTCCATTGACTAGCGAAAACCGCATTCTGGCAGTTAAAGGACTACAGCAAATCCCCCGGACTCATCGGGCTGGGTTACGCGCTTTACTGGATGTCGCCGGCATTGATGGTCCTGTTGGCTCTTTCGAGGCCGGTTTCCAGATTGCTCCCCGGCTCAACGCAGCCGGACGTCTGCAAAGCGCCATGCGGGGTTTGGATTTGCTGTGCTCGAAGGATCCAACAACCGCCGAAGAACTAGCGGTTTTGTTGGACCGCAATAATCGTGATCGTCAGCGAGTTGAAAAGGAAATCACAAAGCAAGTGATCGATACCTTACGGACTCGATTCAAGCCAGAGTCTGATCACGCCATCGTAATGGGCGATGCTGGTTGGAACATCGGCGTGGTGGGGATCGTGGCATCGCGCGTGCAAAAGGAGTTTTATCGGCCCACCGTCATTCTTGGTGGCAGTCCTGACGGCTTGCGAGGCTCAGGGCGCAGTATCAAGGGCTTTGATCTGGCGGCTGCACTAAAGGAATGTGACGACGTGCTGGATCGCTATGGCGGTCATGCCATGGCGGCTGGAGTCAGTATGCAGCCCGACAATCTGGACACCTTTCGTGAGCGCCTCAATGAACTGGTGAAGAGCAAGCTGGCGAGGGAGATGCTTCAGCCGACCTTGAAACTCGACGGAACCATTCCCTTGCATGAACTCAACTTTGGCGCCGTGCAATCTCTCGAGGCGCTTCAGCCGACCGGCATGGGATTGCCAACTGTTCAGGTGGCTGTGCCGCAACTCGAGCTCAACGCACCAGTGCGTTGGATGGGTGCGGAGAAACAGCACGCTAAATTGTCCGTTACCGACGGACAGACTTCAGCCGAAGTGATTTGTTGGAATGCACAATCTGATCCGCTGCCTGAGGGCCGGTTTGACTTGGCTGCACAACCTTCGATCAACCTTTGGCGGGGACGGCGCTCGATCCAGTTGAAGATGCTCGACTGGCGTCCAGCCGCTTGAGAGAATCCACCATGGTATCCGCAGTTATAGTCGCAGCAGGGCGCGGCACACGCATGGGTTCGGACAAGCTCTTCCTAGAAGTGGGCGGCCTGCCAGTGGTGGGACATGCGTGGAAACGGTTCGATGCGCATCCGGATATCGAGGAAGTCGTGTTGGTTGTACGGCCCGATAACCGTTCCGTATTTGAAAAGCTGGCTGTCCGACTGGATTTAAAGCGGCCCTACACCTTGGCGGATGGAGGGGCGGAACGACAGGACTCTGTCCTGAACGGGCTGCAAGCCGTTCGGGCGGAAACGGGAATCGTCGCCATTCATGATGGTGCACGCCCATGCACGGATGAACTGACAATCACGGACACAATCGCTGCAGCGCGAAAACAAGGTGCGGCCGTGGCGGCGTCCCCGGTGGTGGATACGTTGAAACTGGCTGATGGCGATTTGAGCATTTCTAGGAACATCGACCGCACCCACCTCTGGGCTGTACAAACACCACAGGTGTTTCGCCGCGAGATAATTTTGGAAGCCATGAACGCAGTGGGTGTGCAAAAAGCGGCTGTAACGGATGACACCGCCGCCTGTGAATTAATTGGGCAGGCCGTTGCCTTGGTGCCATCCCATGCCTTGAACCCCAAGGTAACCACTTCGGCCGATTTAGCGTTGGTAGAGTTCCTGCTAAGCCAATAACCTCGCCTTGCCATCTCTGAGCACTACCTTAGGCTGACCGTATGAAGCAACGGGTGTTCCATTATATGTTGATGGCTGCTTTGGTCGTCAATTTATACGTCGGCTACCACCATTTCACGGCCAGCGCCGAAGCTGCCGGCGCGAATGATGTTTATGCGCACATGGCGAAATTTTCCCGGGTCATCGAACAGGTTCGGCGCAACTATGTTGATGAGGACAAGGTCACGTACGATCAACTTGTGGACAGCGCCTTGGCCGGGATGCTCGCCAATCTGGATCCGCACAGCGAGTACATGAACACCAAGAAGCATCAGGCCTTAATGGATGACACGCGTCAGGAATTCGGCGGCATTGGCATTGTGGTTAGCATTCGGGATGACTGGCTCACGATCATTTCCCCCATGGAAGGCACGCCCGGCGCCCGGGCTGGACTGCGACCTAGGGATCGCATTGTGCGGATTGGCGATCAATCCACAGAAGGCATGGGTATTAACGATGCCGTCAATCTCATGCGCGGCAAGGTGGGCACAGAAGTCACCATCAACATTGCCCGCGAAGGTGAAGAGAAGGATTTGGAAATCACCCTCAAACGGGAGCGCATCAAAACCAAAAGCGTGCGTGATCTGAATAGCAAGGGGGATTATCCGCTTCTCGAAGACGGTATCGGTTATGTGCGGCTAGGTGGGTTTTCGGAAAACACAGCCACCGAACTGGAGGCAGCACTCACCAAGATGGAGGAGGCCGGCCTCAAGGGATTGGTATTGGATTTACGCGACAACCCCGGAGGCCTGCTCACGCAATCCGCCCGCGTTGCGGAAAAATTCATCAAGGCTGGTCAGCTCATCGTTTCTACTGAAGGACGCGGCGCACGCGAACTGGATCGCTTGGTGGCAACCGAAATTGGCCACCGTACATTGCCCATGGTCATTTTGATCAATGGCGGCAGTGCCAGTGCGTCGGAAATCGTGGCGGGCTGCCTTCAGGATTTGAAGCGCGCCGAGTTGATTGGCACGCGCACCTTTGGTAAGGGTTCAGTTCAAAGTATCCTGCCGCAAAAAGATGGATCGGCATTGCGCCTGACCACAGCCAAATATTATACGCCCAGCCATCGCACCATCCACGAGAAAGGCATTGAGCCCGATTACGTGGTGGAAATGACGCCCGAACAAATGCGAGACATCATACTCCAACGTTCGCCTGGAGGTCTTGAGACGTTGCCGGAAGAGGATCGCGAACGCGTGAAGGCGGCCACAGACTCTCAGCTCGACAAGGCGCTGGAAATCTTGCGCGAAAAGCTTTAGTTCGCTGATCATGCGCTTGCTGGCTATTGAAAGTTCCTGCGACGAAACCAGCGCGGCGATTATTGAGGATAGCAGCGTTAGGTCTGTTGTTGTTTCATCGCAGATAAAAATTCACGCTGAGTATGGCGGTGTAGTCCCTGAACTCGCAACTCGTGAACATCTTGTCAATCTTCAGCCCGTTGTTAGGGAAGCATTGGTTCAAGCCGGTTTTGCAGCATCGGAGCTCAACGCCATTTGCGCGACTCAAGGGCCGGGCCTTCCTCCAGCCTTGATGATCGGCTGGAAAGCCGCTCAGTCAATGGCTTTTGCCCTTAAAGTTCCATTGATTGGTGTAAACCATGTTGAAGCGCATCTATATTCGCCGTGGTTCCAAGGGAATCCGCCGCGGGCCTACTGGGAGGGTTTTCAGCCAAATATTTCATTGGTGATCAGTGGCGGCCACACCTTGCTGGCACAGGTAGATCATCCTCTTGACCATGCCATTATTGGTAGCACACAAGACGATGCCGCCGGCGAATGTTTTGATAAATGTGCAAAACTGCTGGGGCTAGGCTATCCAGGTGGCCCGATTATAGACCGGCTCGCCACCCAGGGGAATCCTGAGGCCTACACTTTTGCCCGACCGATGTTAAATCAGGATAACCACGATTTCAGCTTTAGCGGCCTAAAAACTTCGGTCCGTTATTTCCTAGAGAAACATCCGGATCTGGCGGAAGAGGATGTCGCGCTGCCGGACCTTTGCGCCAGCATTCAGGCGACCATTGTGGAGGTGTTGGTTAAGAAAACTATCCGGGCAGCACGACGCCAACGGTTGGGTTGCATTACATTGTCCGGTGGGGTTGCCTGTAATACCGGGTTGCGCAAGGCATTCCAACAGGCCTGCGAAAAACATGAACTCAATCTGCAAGTCGCCCCGTCAAATCTGTGCACAGACAACGCGGCCATGGTCGGCCTGTTAGGGGAACGATATTTACAAAAAGTAATCCCCACTACTAATTGGCAGGCGGATATTCGCCCGAGCTGGAGATTGACCGAACCCGCTTAGAGCGAGCCCACAAAACTTTCCACGCGCCCCAGTGCCTGCTGGAGATTCTCCATACTGGTGGCGTAGCTGATGCGTATGTAATCGTCACTTCCAAAAGCAATGCCCGGCACAGCGGCGACCTTAACCTCGGCCAGAAGGCGTTCGCAGAACTCCACCGACTTCATGCCTGTGCCTGAAATGTTCGGGAACAGATAAAATGCCCCCTCGGAATTCACACAAGAAACACCTTTGATCGCATTAAGTTTCTCGCAGGCAAACGACCGGCGCTGACTGAAATGGCCAAGCCATTCATCTAGGTGGTCCTGCGGTCCGTCCAAAGCCTCCACGGCGCCCGATTGCGCAAAAGACGTCGGGTTGCTGGTGCTGTGGCTCTGAATAGCGCTGATCGCCTTTGCGATAGGCAGGGGCGCTGCCATGAACCCAATTCGCCAGCCGGTCATTGAGTAGGCTTTGGCCAGCCCGTGGACGATAATTGTGTGCGCCTGGTGATCAGGCGAGCAAGCGGCCACACTCTGGAATCGGGCATCACCGTAGATGAGTTTTTCGTATATCTCATCGCTCATAATAAGCACGCCCTTTTCCACACACACGTCGCCCAGCGCCCTGATTTCTTCAGGCGTATAAACTGAACCGGTCGGATTGCTCGGTGAGTTCAAGATAAACAACCGCGTCTTGTCGTTGATGGCGCTGCGCAGTTGATCGGGGGTAACCTTAAATTCAGTGGTGTCGGTGGTCGCGATGATCTTGGGGGTCGCGCCGGCCAGTTTGACCATCTCAGGATAACTGAGCCAATACGGCGCCGGGATGATGACTTCATCTCCAGCCTGACACAGCGCCATCATGACGTTATAGCAGGAATGTTTGCCGCCACTGGAAACGATGATTTGTTGCGGTTCATAGCTCAGCCCATTTTCCCGTTCAAACTTGCGAGCCACCGCTGCACGCAATTCCGGCGTGCCAGCGGCCGGAGTGTATTTGGTAAAGCCATCGGCCAACGCCTGAGCCGCTGCAGCCTTAATGTGTTCGGGGGTGTCAAAATCTGGTTCACCGGCCCCAAGGCCAATGACATCCTCGCCCGCAGCGCGCAATTCCTTGGCCTTGGCGGTAATCGCCAGCGTCATTGAAGGGGCCAACGAGGCGGCCCGTTCTGAAAGTCGGTACTCCATCGCGCGCGGAGATTAGGGAGCGTAATGGGTTTGGGCAAGAGCGAATCAGCGGAAAATCAACAGATCCATATGCCGTTGGCCTTTGCTGGTGAAGACCCATTGCTGGCCTTTTGGAAAGACCAGACCGCTGCATGGATGCTTCCGGCGAACATCGGCATCCACGCTGAGAATCTCATATTTTGCTGTTTTCTTTAGCTTCGGGTCACGAACTGGCGTGGCGCGGATTGGAATCCCGGAGAAACTCAAATCCAAGTCCCAAGCATCCGGATCATCAGCTACTGTGGGGTTTTCATCAATCAACTCAGTGAATCGATCGAGCCAATCGAGCTTCGACCGATGCACGCGCACCCGGCAGAGAACGGGAAGTGCACTAATGTATGGAACCATCTCAAACTGTCCGGCATGATCCTGCCTCAAGATTTCCGCAGCATCCAAGCCAAGCAGGTTCAGGCCATTCCACGGGCCATGAAGATTGTTACCATCGCGATACCAATGCTTAAACCAGCCGTTGAAGCGGCTATTGATTTGCAATCCGATTTCAAAATGCAAATGAGCACGCCATGAAGCAATGCCCTCGGAATAATTTGTGGTGCGGCCCAGTACACCCAGTTCATCGCCGCCGCCGACATCTTGGCCAGTCTTAAGTTCGGCGTGAACGGATCTCAGATGGGCGTAAAGAGTGTAAAACGGAAGCCCGTCCGCCTCATGTGCTACCACCACATATTTTCCGTAATTTGATGCAGCCGTGTTGTGATTGATATGAACGATGCTTCCAGCCGCCGCCGCGCGAACAGAATCAATAGGCTCCTCATTCTCATCGCGTTTTATGCTGAGGATATCGATCCCTTCATGTAGTCGCGTGCCACTGTTTCGCACACAGCCAAATGAGCCACTCGACCAAGGGCGCACGGTGGTGGTCGGCGCAAAGAATTGCTCCTCGGAATTCTCCTTTAACAACGAACGGTTGTCGGTTGGAAATTGAAACCAGCGTTTCGGTTTCGCTGGCGCCGACTCTACGGGGTCATTGGCTGGTGGAGCAGGGTGCGGCTTGCACCCCGTTAACCCGACAACTAAAACGATGCCCCAGAACGCGCGAATCATTGTAGCGTTTTATTAAGTAATTCCACCAAACGCTCCACCTCAGGGCGTTCGGCATCCGGAGTAAACTGCATAGACTCAGCCTGAATCGTCTGCCGAATATAGGCCGCCCCGATGCACCGGCTGTTCACGCCATTGGTTTGGCTGCTATCAGATTGTGCCGCCACGATAAAAAGCCGGCGATCCCGATAATACGTTGTCAATTCCTCCATTAACCGCTGCCCTCGCGTGGTGAAATTGAGCTGCATCGCAAATAAACCATCCGGTGAATCCACCAATTCAGCACTATTTAGCATCCCGCTATTAGCGACCAAAACCGGCCGGGGCTGTACCGTCACCTTGGTGGGGTTGGCCCGGTAATAACTCATTTCCAGCACCTGAACTCCCGGTTGGGCGAATTCCTCAATATAAAACGCTAGCTCAGCCTTATCTTTTCGCACCTCCAAGGGGTAGTTACATCCTGCCAGCAATACGGCCAACCCCAAGATTCCAAAAACCCAACGCATCACGCGCAACCCAATCTTTTCACCCCATTTCTGTAAAGAGAAGACCATCCCCAGATAGTCCGTATATTTTCACATTTATTCACAATGGCAGAACAACATTATTCAAAACATTGTGAATCAATCAATCAGTCAGCGGTTTGAACCTTATTTTCAGTGCCAATATTTAAACTCTAGTTAAAATATTATTTCTCCCTATGTGAAGAACGTGGTTGTAACAATCGGTAGACCCAACCCTGTTATGTGGTAATCTGTTTCCAGTTCCTTGAAAGAACAGAAGCCAACGGCCGGCTTGCCGGCTGAAATCTTCTCAAGATAAATTCCGGGATAACCGGAATGAAAGGGCAGGTGGGGCTGATACGCCTGCCCCCTATCAAACCATTCGGCCTGGTTTAAGGTCGTGTAGGATCGCCGTCTCTGACGGGGTGATATCACGATTTTCTTCTGGAATAAGCCGAGTGGGGAGAAGGCAATGTTCACCTGGATGCCCGGTGATGTTCGCGCATTACCGATCGCGAAATGGCATACAGGGAGCGAGGGGTGCTGGGACGTAACAATCCCAGCAGAAGCTGCCCCAAGCTTGGCCGGCTCAACCGGCAGCAGGACTCGGCACCTTCGGGTGCCAAGAACAATACGCTGCAGGCGAGGCCAGCCCGGATCCGAGTCCTTCGGGATTCAGATTTGAGTGAGACGTTTGGATTTGCTTTGAATCTGAGCCGAACGCAGTTGCCTGAATTAGGTGTGGGTTGCTTACTGTGACATCAGCACGGCGGAAGCCATAAATTGACTGGAAACAGTCAGCCGGACGAAATCCTCCGAAAGGAGAACAAAAGCCGGGGTTCCCGTCGGGATAGCCACGTGCCGAAGACGATGGCCGTGAAAACTATCCGAAACCGTGGCGATGCGGCAAAAACCGCAGCGCTGCAAAGTATGTGAAATGGCAACCTGAGGGATAAGAGGCGAGACCCGTGGCACGGGCCAACGCATCGTCACAAGCGATGGCCGACCCGCTGCCAAAGGGCTAGGATGCGAATCTAATACTGGCGTGTCCCAGCCTGGTCCGCAGGTCAGTGGCCGCAACCACTGGCTGAGCGGGCAAATAAACCTCACCCGAAAATTCATGTGTCGTAAGACCTTGAACGGCCCTGCTATGAGGCCGACAACTCCGCACGTCACGGAGAATAGCGTCGGGGAGCAATCGACCTGCTTCGGCTGGTGCCAAACGATTGCAACGGGAAAGAGCGCGTGGCGAGCGCCCACCCCCCATTTTGTCCCTTCCGGACTTCGGTCTGGAAGGGACTTTTTGTTTTCATGCCTCTGCATGTTAGGCGGAATTGAAGGGAAAATACTTGCCCGATCCTCCGTTCCCGTGTTCATTTCTGCCCCACCTGAATCTCGAATCATGGGTAAAATTTATAATAACATCGTGGAAACCGTGGGCGGCACTCCGCTCGTGCGACTCAACAAAGTCACCGAGGGCGTAGATGCCACCGTACTGCTGAAATGCGAATTTTTTAATCCGCTCTCGAGCGTAAAAGATCGCATCGGCATGTCCATGATCGAGACGGCAGAATCCGACGGCACTTTGACGAAGGATACCGTGATCATTGAGCCCACCAGCGGCAACACCGGTATTGCACTGGCCTTTATAGCCGCTGCTAAGGGGTACAGGCTTATCCTCACCATGCCCGAGAGCATGTCGCTTGAACGCCGCACTCTTCTGGCCATGCTGGGCGCCGAACTCGTGCTCACGCCTGCCCCGAAGGGCATGAAGGGCGCCATCGCCATGGCCGAAAAATTGGCCGCGGAAACCGAAAACGCCTGGGTGCCGCAGCAATTTGAAAACCCCGCCAACCCGGCCATCCACCGCAAGACAACTGCCGTGGAGATCTGGGAGGACACCGAAGGTGCCGTCGATATCGTGGTCGCCGGCGTTGGCACCGGTGGAACGTTAACCGGTTGCGTTGAAGTCATAAAACCTCAGAAAGAGAGCTTTCAGGCCGTGGCCGTGGAACCGGCCGATTCCCCGGTTATTTCCCAAACATTAGCCGGTGAAGAAGTTACGCCCGGCCCCCATAAGATTCAAGGCACTGGCGCCGGCTTCGTGCCCGGCAACCTCCACCTTAAGGGGGAAGACGGCTCTGATCAGGTCGGCGAATGCATCAAGGTGAGTAACGATGACGCCTTTGCCATGGCTCGTGAGCTCGCCCTGAAAGAGGGGATTTTAGCCGGCATTTCCTCTGGCGCCAATGTGGTGGCGGCACTCGAACTCGCCAAGCGGCCGGAGAATGCCGGTAAAACCATTGTCACCGTGGCCTGCTCTACAGGAGAACGTTATCTGAGTACCCCGTTGGCTGAGGAGGCTCGTACCAAGGCTGCTGAGCTGCCGGTGCAGGATCCGACTGCGTAGCGCCGGATTTGGCCCTGAAAATTTCAATAAAAAGGTGTTGCCAGCACGGCTGGCTTCGCCCTTAATAAGCCCGGTTTCACACCTCCCACCGAATTCGGTTCGCTGGGGAATTCCCGTTCGATGAACTGTTACAGGCGTTGTCTGTCATTCTCGTTCGAACACGCACCATAATATAATGGCAAAAAACAACAAAGGTGATTGGCCTGAGGAAGGCGAAGGTTACTTGGAAATCTCGGATAAGGGATTCGGGTTCCT
>DPAW01000340.1:0-1104 GCA_003517285.1 Verrucomicrobiales bacterium | reverse complement strand
ACCATCCGGCGCCACTACCTCCGCGAAGGCTGCTTCATCAAGGGTCGCCTCGTGCCGCCACACAAGGGCCATAGCCCGCAGTTGCGCGAGATCTTCAGTGTAAACGAAATGCCGTTCAAGGAATACACCGAGTGCTCGCGCTTTGAGAACCTCACCACCATCGATCCGCTTGATAAATTCAATCTTGAGACTGATCCGGACATTATCGAGACCCGCGTGATCGATCTCGTAACGCCTATTGGTAAGGGCACTCGCGGCTTGATTGTGGCCCCGCCGCGAACCGGCAAAACCACTGTGCTCAAACAGATTTGCAACGCCGTGACCACCAACCATCCCGAGGTAAAAACCATCGTGATGCTAATTGATGAGCGCCCCGAGGAAGTGACGGATTTTGAACGTTCCGTGGACGCCGAAGTCGTGGCTTCCTCCAACGACATGGATCTTGAGACTCATGTGCGTCTGTCGCGGTTCATGATCGAACGATGCCGTCGCATGGTGGAATGCGGGCAGGATGTCTTCGTGTTGATGGATTCCATCACCCGCATCGCACGCGCTTACAATAACGTGAAGGGTGGCAGTGGCCGAACCATGTCCGGCGGTGTCGATGCCCGCGCATTGGAAATTCCCCGTCGCATGTTTGCCGCCGCGCGCAATATTGAGGACGGCGGTTCCCTTACTATTCTCGCCACCGCGTTGGTAGATACCGGCAGCCGCATGGACGAACTGATCTTTCAAGAGTTCAAAGGTACCGGCAACATGGAGCTGATCTTGGATCGCAAGCTCGCAGAGCGGCGCTTGTATCCCGCTATCGATATCCCCAAAAGCGGTACGCGCAAAGAAGAGAAATTGTTTCCAGAAATCTATTTGGACGCCATTCGTAAGCTGCGCCGAACCATGGTTGACCTCGATCCCATCAACGCGATGGAGACGTTGACCGGTGCGCTCAAGAAGCATCCGACCAACGCAGAGTTGCTTTCCAAGCTGAAAACCTGATCATACCCGCATGGCCATCGCCAAGGGGAATGCATCTGGAAACAGCAAACGCGGCCGACCGGCTGTGCTGCATTCGCGTCCGCCGCTGGAGCGGATGATGGAAATCCATGA
>DPAW01000133.1 GCA_003517285.1 Verrucomicrobiales bacterium | reverse complement strand
GCGAGCGCGTTGGTGCAGGCGGGATTCGAGGTGCTCGTGGAAGCGGGTTATCAGCCTGAGATGGCGTACTTCGAGTGCTTGCACGAGCTGAAGTTGATTGTCGATCTCATGAACGAGTCCGGCATCAGTGGCATGCGTTTCTCCATTTCCGAGACAGCCAAGTGGGGTGATGTGAGCGTGGGGCCGAAGATTGTTGACGCCAGCGTGAAGCGCCGCATGAAGACTGCGCTCAAGGAAATCCAGAACGGCAAATTTGCCAAGGGCTGGATCAAGGAATACGAGACTGGCTATAAGCAGTATAATAAACTGCTCAAAGCCGGTGAAAAGCATGGCATCGAAAAGGTAGGTGCTCGCTTGCGCGGTATGATGCCTTGGATGAAAAAACGTCGGATGGGCGGCTCGCAAGCCTCCTATTAAGGGGTAACTTTTGCCGCCTGATTGCGTCTAACAAATGATGCGGTCAGGCGGTGCTCATAAAAAACGCTCGCAAAACGAGCGATTCCCTACTATGTCTACCTCCATGGATGCGGGGGCATTCAGAGTATTTCTTCTGATATTAGCTTCAACGGTTGAACTGTGGGCTGATGGAGTAGCCATTCCTGCCGCGACCACCAATGCAACCACGACCGTGACTAATGCGGTCTCCATTACAACCAATTCCCCATCAGTCACTACCAACACCGTTCTTGTGCCGGAAGTCGTTGGTTCGACCAATTCCCCATCAGTCACCACCAACACCGTTCTTGTGCCGGAAGTCGTTGGTTTGACCAATGCGCCGCTAGTTGCCTCAGGCACGAATTCCGTTGCCGAGGTGAAGCAGGAAATCCCAGCCAATTTGGGAGCTTTTTCTGTGATCCCGCGCAATGATCCCTTTCGCTTGACCAAGCCTGAACCGGAGGAAGCCGAGCCGGAGATCGTTGCGCCCAGAACTGTTGGCGTGCCTCAATTGGCGGGCATCTCCACCTTGCGTGGAAATCAACGGGCTGTTCTGCGCATCAGTCCTCCGCGAGGAGGGAAGGCCGAGTATGTTTTTCTGGCAGTGGGCGACGAGTTGCACGGGGTGGAGGTTACGAAAATTGATCTTAGCCAAGGATTGGTGGAAGTGCTTGTGCGCGGTCAGACGTTTCCGCTGGAGTTGGATAAAAAAAGTGATGCCGGTAATGGCAGTACAGTTTCGGTGGTCCGCCCGTCCGGCTCCAATTATCGGCCCGGCATTGGTGGGGAAGCCGAAAAGCCAAGTAAAGCCGGGAACAACCCCAAACCACCACCGGGGAATGGACTTAAGCCAGTCCCCACGCGGACTCGTCCCTCGATTCAGCCTAGCTTGGAATATCCTGCGCCGTTTGGAACTGGTCGCTTTGAGCCGCCTCAATTCGATCAGCGCTTGCAAAAGTATCTTACCGATCCGGCCAGTTTATCGACGCAGCGTGAAATTGTACGCGGCCAGGTTTCCTCGGAGTCGCCCACAGATATTCCAAAACACGAGCGTTGATTAGTCCCGCTCGGCCAAGCGGCACGGCGCGAGGATAGCGTCGCGCATGCCGTGGATTATTTTCTTGTCGGCCGGACAAATTGTCGCGAGCACGCCGCTCAGCTTCACTTCGTTTTCTCCCTGTGCAAAGTAATACGGGCACAATCGAGCGCGGCCAGTCATGGGGATCAATTCATTACGGTCAAAATCAAACCAATCGTGTTGAACCGTACGCGGTTTCTCATACCGCTGTAAAATCCATGGAGTGGTGTCAAAGTGGTCGATGGTTTCGTGGACGGCGGCGGCCCATTCGTCGCGCGGGAGATCCGCTCCGAGCCGCACACTGCGGGCACCCCAGGCGCGTTCGTTGAAGCCCGAGAGTTTCAGGATTAGCTGGCGATCTTTCTGGGACAAATCGGCAAGTTGACGCCAGTCCGTTAGTTCGAGCCCGGGAATAGCCGCGTGCGGAGGAAGCGGAGCCGGATCAATGAGCCACGTTTGTGGAATCACTTTTTCGAGTAAACGCATAAACTTACCGCCCAATTCGCGCTGCCAAAAATCGCGCAGGTTCCGGTTCCAGAAAAGGGCGAACAGCATCTTCTCTTCGAGATGGGTTTTGGGCGGAGCAGTGAGATGGATGTCGCCCGTTGCCGCACGATCCAGTAACGCATCCGCTTCCGGAATGTTCGGTAAATCAAACAGCTCGAAAAAACGATACGCCGAATCTCCATCAGCAAGATGACTTTCTCCTGGGGGGCAAACGGAAAACCGATCGCCCAGCTGCTTGGCGAGCCATTCCATTTCCGGCCGATACGTGGCGGATTCCTCGGAAACCATCAGATGCACTGAGCCGGTTTTGGCAAAGATCCCCGCGAATCCTTCCGTGATACCTCTGCATCCGCCAAGGGCATTGGGATAGGTGGCGTTCAGCCAGCCAGTCAGGCCGATGCCGCCGGGCACACTATCCAGTTCGGTGATGTGCCAGCCGTTTTCGGTGAACAAAATATCCGGTCGAATGACCCGGGGCAAAGCGGTCTTGAACGCCTCATCACGCTGTCGCTGAATGACGCTTTCGGGTTTGCCACGTTCCAGCCACTCGGCGATCCACGCCGGTTGTTTGCCCGCCACACTGTGTCGGTAAAGTAAATCGGCTGCGCGATAAAACTGATGCAGTACGCGGCCCAGTTGTTTCAGATCGCAGACGAATTTTTCCTCCAGCGGAAACGGCTCCAGCGGCATTCGCCATTCGTGGCCGGCGAATAGGCCGTCTAGGGGGAGTTTATCCCGGATGGCCTTGGCTTGGTCGGTGGCCTGCATTAGGCGCGGGTGAGGCCGGCGCCTTCGCCGAGCCATTTGTAGGTGGTGAGTTCAGCCAAGCCCATGGGGCCGCGCGCGCCGATCTTGTCGGTGCTGATCCCAATCTCCGCGCCCATACCGAATTCACCGCCATCAGAGAACCGCGTGGAGGCATTCCAAAACACGGTTGAGGTATCGGCTTCGAGCTGGAACCGACGGGCGGTGGCTTCGTCTTCAGTGACGATGCATTCGGTGTGGCCGGAGCCGTGCCTATTGATATGCTCCAAGGCGCCTTCAACTCCGTCAACCACACGTACTGAACAGATGAGATCCAGATATTCCGTGTCCCAATCCTCGTTGGTGGCTTCGACGGCAAGATCACCGAGAATGGCTTTCGCTTGCGGGCAGCTGCGCATTTCCACGCCTTTTTCCGCCAAGGCTTGTCCGACGGCGGGCAGTAGTTGCTCGGCTGACCGGCTATCCACCAACAGAGTTTCCATGGCATTGCAAACACCGGTGCGATGGGTTTTGGAGTTCACTGTAATGGCCACGGCCTTGTCGCCATCGGCGGAGCCATCGAGGTAGACGCTGCAGATGCCCTTGTA
>DPAW01000087.1:3231-4022 GCA_003517285.1 Verrucomicrobiales bacterium | reverse complement strand
GGCCACGGCTTGTCGCCCTGCACGCGGAACTCGGTATCGAAATACTTCCCCTGCCCCGGCAGCACCTTGTAGTAGTCGAAGTTCGGCTCCACCTTGAGGTGCCACTTGCCGATCATCGCCGTCTGATAGCCCGCCTTGCGGAACAGGATGGGCAGGGTCTGCTTCGTCGGCAGGACGCGCCCGGTGAGGTCGGTCACGCCGTTCACGTGGGGGTACTGCCCGGTGATGATGCTGGCCCGGCTCGGCGTGCAGATTGAGTTCGAGCAGAACACGTTGTCGAACACCATCCCCTCCGCCGCAAGCTTGTCCAGCGTGGGCGTCGGGTTGAGCGGCTTCAACACCGTGGCATACGCCCCCACCGCCTGCGCCGTGTGGTCGTCGGACATGATGAAAAGCACGTTGGGCCGATCCTTGGCAACAGCGCCTTGAACGAAAACAAAACTACAGATGGAAGCTGCGAGAATACGATTCATGCTATCAATTCCTTGATCACCTGCCCGCCGAATTGGCTGAGCTGTTTGTAACGGCCGGCGTGGAAGTAGGTGAGCTTGTTGTCGTCGAGCCCGAGCAAATGCAGGAGCGTGACGTGGAGATCGCGGATGGGATGGGCGACGTCGACGGCCTTGGCGCCGATCTCGTCGGTGGCGCCGACGATGGCACCCTTCTTCACGCCGCCACCGGCGAGGAGCATGGTCATGGCGTCGGCGTTGTGGCCGCGGCCGAGGGAATAGACACCGCCGCGCTTGTTGTTGTCCGGTGTGCGGCCAAATTCGCCGGTCCAAATGACGAGC
>DPAW01000087.1:2009-2939 GCA_003517285.1 Verrucomicrobiales bacterium | reverse complement strand
TTCGCCGGTCCAAATGACGAGCGTGTCTTCCAGCATGCCGCGTTCCATGAGGTCCTTGATGAGCGCGGTCATGGGTTTGTCGACGGAGCGAATGCGGGAGGCATGGCCGCGCTCGAGGTAATCGTGACTATCCCAGCCGCCGGAAAAAATCTGCACAAACCGCACGCCCTTCTCCACGAGCCGCCGGGCCATCAGGCATTGCCGGCCGAATTCAGCCGTTTCCTTGCGGTCCATGCCGTAAGACTTGCGGACGTGCTCCGGCTCGCCTTTCAAATCGATCACGCCCGGCACCTCCGCCTGCATGCGGAAGGCCAGTTCGTAGCTTTCCATGCGCGTGGCGAGATCCTTGTGGCTGGGATGCTTGGCGGCGTGGCGTTGGTTGAGAAAAGTCAGTTCGTCGAGAGCCGCCCGCTGGTGTGCGCGCGTCTTGTGGGCCGGTGCGTGCAGATCGAGGATGGGCGAACCGGTCGGACGCAGGCGCGTGCCCTGAAAGTGTCCCGGCAAAAAACCGTTGCTCCAGTTGCGCGATCCACCCTGCGGTAGCGCCAGCTCGGTCATCACCACGTAGCCGGGCAGATTTTGGTTCACCGAACCGAGCCCGTAATTGACCCACGCGCCCAACGCCGGATCGGCGCCCAACCGGCTGCCGGTGTTCATGTGAAACAATGCCTCGGGGTGGTTCAGCGATTCCGCCGTGCCACCGCGGTAGTTGCACAACTCATCGGCCACCTCCGGCAAGTGCTGCCATTGATCGCTCATCTCCAGCCCCGCCTGCCCCACCTTGCGCGACTTAAACGGGCTGCCCACATAAAACTTAAACCCCGTCTCCAGCCCGCGCGTGCTTTTGCTCTCCGTCTTGTGCAACGCATTGAGCTTGGGCTTCGGATCGAACGTATCCATGTGCCCCGGCCCGCCTTCCATGAACAGCAT
>DPAW01000087.1:0-1713 GCA_003517285.1 Verrucomicrobiales bacterium | reverse complement strand
CGGCCCGCCTTCCATGAACAGCATAATGACGTTTTTCGCCTTGGGCTTAAAATGAGGAAGGCGGAAGGCGGAAGGCGGAAGGGGTTTCTTTTCGGCAGACAAAAGTGAAGTGAACGCGAGAGAACCGATGGAGGCGCCGAGGCCGTAAAGGAAACTTTTCCGGGATAAGGCGGAAGGAGGAAGGTTGAGGGAGGAAGATGTCATTTCTTTTTTTTGGCGTTTTTGATGCAGGTGGTGAATATGGCTTGGAGTTCGTTGCATTCGGTGATCAGTCCGTCAAGCAGAGTGGGTTTTACTATTTCGGCTTCCTGTAACAGTTCCAGCCAATAAATTGTTTCTTCCAGCTCTTGTTGTCCGCCGCCCAATTTGCTTACAAACTCAGCGGTCGACCGAGCACGCGAGCCTTCGCGATAGTGCGCGCCAACCGACGTGCCGGAGCGTAACAACTGCTTTCCAATCACTTGGCCTTCGGTTGACTTGGGCAGCTTGGCGTACAAACGAATGATCCGAAGCGCAAACTCTCGCATCCGCACCTTCAAATCTTTCACCCTTCCGCCTTCTTCCTTCATCCTTTCTCAGTACACGTAAACGAATTCGTTCGAATTAAACAATAGCAGACAAAGATCCGCCAGCGCGCGGGTGTTCGCGCTCACATCGGCCGGTTTTTTGTCGCGAACATAATTTTTGAACACCGGCAGAATCTCCTCGTACTCAAAGGGTTGGCCGGTGAGTTCCTCGACGAGGGAGCGCGTGATGGCGGTCGGGTACTTGACCGGCGCGGGCTCGTGCGCGGCGTGATAGGCGCGCATCTCGGTGACATATTGCTTGAGGCGCTCCCATTCGACCTTGTCCGGCACGCGGCCGTAGGCGAGTTGCACGGCGCGCTTCACCTGCAGATGCAGCGTGTCGAATTCCTTTTCCGCCCGGAGCGCCAGCGCAATGGCGCGGTCGCTCATCACGCTGCTGTTGAGCAGGGTGAAGGCCTGTGGTGTGACGGTCTCGGCCACGCGCGCTTCACAGGAGTCGTTGGGGTTGGGCTGGTTGAATGTCTCGAGGAACGGATTGGCCTGGCCGCGCACGCGGTAGGCGTAGATGGTGCGTCGGTTGCGCTCGGCCGGCGTGCGCGAAGGCTGGTAGGCGGGCGAAAGGGAAAACTGAATCATGCGCGGCTGCAGGGCGACTTCCATGTTGATCTCCGGCATCACCGGCAGGCCGCCGAGCGCGGGGTTCAATTCGCCGGTGGCTTTGAGCAGACTGTCGCGCAACTCCTCGGCGGAGAGACGGCGCGGAGCGCGGAAGGCAAAGAGACGATGGTTCGGATCGGCCACGGCCAGCTTGGCCGCCTGTGGGTGCGTGCCGGATTGGCGGTAAGTGGCCGATAGCATGATGAGCCGGTGCAGGCGTTTGAATTTCCAGCCGTGCTCGACGAAATCCGCCGCCAGCCAGTCGAGCAATTCCGGATGCGTCGGCTTGCCGCCCTTGGCGCCGAAGTTGTTCGGGTTGGCCGCCAATGGCTGGCCGAAGTGCTTTTGCCACACGCGGTTGACGATGGAACGCGCCGTGATGGGATTGGCCGGGCTCGCAATCCAGTTGGCCAAGGCCAAGCGCCGACCATCTAGGGCGTCTGGAATCTGGAACGCGTCCGCTTGCTCCGCGCCGGCCACCGGCACGCCGAGGGCGCTCAACACGCCGGGCGTCACCTTGTCGCCGGGT
>DPAW01000014.1:5238-6089 GCA_003517285.1 Verrucomicrobiales bacterium | reverse complement strand
CACACGACCCTCGGTTGTGCGCTTGGCCAAATACGTTGGTCCGGGAACATGCCACAAACCCATTTGCAGTGGTTGCGTTAGATCAGCCGGGATCAACTCCGGTGCGTAGGGATGCTTGCGACCGACAGCCGCGGCCTTTACTCGAATGCGATACACCCCATCCACGGGCACTCCTTGTGAAGCGAATTTCTTCGGATAAGTTGGGCCATTTTCAGCAGGCTTTCCATGGCCAATATCCAAGTGCTTTCCATCGGGCGAAATCACCCGGTAACGGACTGTGCCGACGTTTTTCTTTTCATGAATCAAATCCTTTGGATTGAAGGTCCATCGCCTCACCTCGGGTTGTTTCTTGCCGAGGACCAAGGCCCGACCGAGGTAGGTTCGGGCCGCCTTCATGTAGTGCTGGAGTTGAACATCGGAAAATGCCTGCACGGGGCCGAAATTGGGAAACCCATGGGATGTAGCGTCCGCCGGGAACAACCTCGTGGCATCCGCCGCGATCGTGTCTACGCCCAGCAAGTCGCGCAGTGTATAATTATATTCGTAGCGGGTGAGTCGACGCATCACCGTGGCGGTGGGCACCTTGCTGGATTCAACGGCAGCGAGATAATCAGCCAACGCCGCAACCATCTCTCGTCGGTCCGCAACCGACGGCTGAGCGACATTCTTTTTGCGCGGCGGCATTTCCCCGAGGTTTAGCTGGTCCAGTATCTCCTTAAGAAGCTCGTGGTGTTCGGCTTTGCCCGGCTGTGCAAGGAACGGCTCGAAATTGCGGTCACCTTTTTCGCTGTCCGCATCATGGCACTTCATGCAGTAGCGCTTGACGAAAACTGGAACCGACGCGGGTAGTT
>DPAW01000014.1:3483-4859 GCA_003517285.1 Verrucomicrobiales bacterium | reverse complement strand
CGACCTCATCAAGCCTGAAGCCCGTTCAGCGTGCCAGTGGAGCGATTGAACGAATCCGTTTCCATGCCAAACCTTTGCAGCATGGAAACAAACAAGTTTGAGGCAGGCGTTTTGCCCGACTCAAATTGAAGATGGCCCTGATGCTTAAAACTGCCGCCGGCCAACAATAAAGGCAGGTTCTTGTTGCTATGCGAACTGGCATTCCCCATCCCGCTGCCCAGCAGCGCCATGGTATTGTCCAGAAGAGTCCGGCCGTTGGGTTCGCGTACAGCAGAAAGCTTGTCGAGGAAACGACCGAACTGCTTGGTGTGGAACCGTTCGATAATTGAAAGCTCCTTGATATAACTGGCCACCTTGCCGTGATGGGTCAGTTGATGGTAGCTCCGCGTGACCGGAAAACCGCCTGTATTGGGGCCCAAGTCGGAAAATTCCACAGTGATCACCCGTGTGGAGTCTGTTTGAAGAGCCAGCACCGCCATGTCGTAATAGAGCGGCACACGATCCACGAAGTCCATTTCGTCAGCTTCATCCGGAAGCGAATAACTTACCTTGGGCTTAGGGCGATCAAGCCAAGCCGCGGACTGCGTGAGCCGCTTTTCGAGGGAACGAATGGAGGTGAAGTACTGATCCAGTTTTTCGCGGTCCTCAACCCCGACACGCTTTTGCAGCAGTCGCGCATCAGACCGAACCAGATCGAGAATGCTGGCCTGCTGTCGATGTGCTCTTTTAAGTACGTTCAGTTGTTCCTTCCCAGTCGCTTGGAAGAGCATCGCGAAGAGAAGTCGCAGATCGCGAATCGGCGGGATGGCTACGCCCGCGGTGTTCCAGGAAAGAATACTTCCGCCGCCGCTTCCTGCGGTCATTTGCATGGAAGGATAACGCGTGGCCGCACCCACATGGGCGGCTGCCTTCTGATCCACCGTCACATTTTTCTCAGGGAGACCGCGGGAGTTTTTTGATAAAACACCCGAGAGAAAAGCATGCACACCACCGTGCCCGCCGACTCCTTCGGCGCCATGATCGAGCCCAGAGAAAATCGTAAAGGTCCGCTTATGTTGCTCAAGTTGCTGAATTAACTCGGGTGCCTTGAAATCAGGACCCGTATCCTTTGGAAAAAACAAATTAGGCACAAAGCCGAAGTTGGTTCCCACACAAACCATTCGCATGGGAACGGCTGTTGCCTCTTTCGCCATCACGTTCAAGTGAGGCAAAGCCACCAGCGCCCCGCCTGCGCCGCGAAGAAAACTGCGTCGATTCAAACTCACGCAATCAGCTCCTTGATCACCTGTCCACCGAATTGGCTGAGTTGCTTGTAGCGGCCGGCGTGGAAGTAGGTGAGTTTGTTGTCGTCAAGCCCGAGCAAATGCAGGAGCGTG
>DPAW01000014.1:2774-3159 GCA_003517285.1 Verrucomicrobiales bacterium | reverse complement strand
CGTGGAGATCGCGGATGGGATGGGTGACCTCGACGGCCTTGGCGCCGATCTCGTCGGTGGCGCCGACGATGGCGCCCTTCTTTACACCACCACCAGCCATGAGCATGGTCATGGCATCAGCGTTGTGGCCACGACCGAGGGAATAGACGCCGCCGCGTTTGTTGTTGTCTGGCGTACGGCCGAATTCGCCGGTCCAAATGACGAGCGTNNCACCACGAGCGTGTCGTCGAGCATGCCGCGTTCCTTGAGGTCTTTGATGAGCGCGGTCATCGGCTGGTCGACCGAGCGTATTCGCGAGGCGTGTCCGCGCACGAGATAATCGTGGCTGTCCCAGCCACCGGAGAAGATTTGCACGAAGCGCACGCCCTTTTCCACGAGGCGGCGG
>DPAW01000014.1:2146-2644 GCA_003517285.1 Verrucomicrobiales bacterium | reverse complement strand
TTCGCCGGTCCAAATGACGAGCGTATCATCGAGCATGCCGCGTTCTTTGAGGTCTTTAATGAGCGCGGTCATCGGTTGATCGACCGAACGGATCCGCGAGGCGTGCCCTCGCTCGAGGTAA
Organism: Verrucomicrobiales bacterium; assembly: GCA_003517285.1. Taxonomy (GTDB): domain Bacteria; phylum Verrucomicrobiota; class Verrucomicrobiia; order Limisphaerales; family UBA1100; genus UBA1100. The sequence goes on along the minus strand of DPAW01000014.1, from coordinate 2,523 downwards.
TCGTGGCTGTCCCAGCCGCCGGAAAATACCTGCACGAAGCGCACACCCTTCTGAACAAGCCGACGGGCCATCAAACATTGGCGGCCGAATTCAGCCGTCTCCTTGCGGTCCATGCCGTACGCCTTACGGATGTGCTCCGGTTCGCCATTCAGGTCGATGACGCCCGGCACCTCGGCCTGCATGCGGAAGGCGAGTTCGTAGCTCGCCATGCGCGTGGCGAGATCCTTGTGGCTGGGATGCTTGGCGGCGTGGCGTTGATTGAGAAAGGCGAGTTCGCCGAGGGCCGCCCGCTGATGATCGCGCGTCTTGTGGGCCGGTGCGTGCAGATCGAGGATGGGCGAACCGGTCGGACGCAGGCGCGTGCCTTGAAAGTGTCC
>DPAW01000014.1:0-1793 GCA_003517285.1 Verrucomicrobiales bacterium | reverse complement strand
CCTTGCGGTAGGGCCAACTCGGTCATCACCACGTAGCCGGGCAGATTTTGGTTTGTCGTGCCGAGCCCGTAATTGACCCACGCACCCAGCGCCGGATCCGCCCCCAATCGGCTGCCGGTGTTCATATGAAACAACGCTTCGGGATGGTTCAGCGACTCCGCCGTGCAGCCGCGGTAATTGCACAACTCATCAGCTACCTCCGGCAGGTACTGCCATTGGTCGCTCATCTCCAACCCCGCCTGCCCCACCTTGCGCGACTTAAACGGGCTGCCCACGTAAAACTTGAAACCCGTTTCCAGCCCGCGCGTGCTTTTGCTCTCCGTCTTGTGCAGCGCATTGAGCTTGGGCTTCGGATCAAACGTATCCATGTGCCCCGGCCCGCCTTCCATGAACAGCATGATCACGTTTTTCGCCTTGGGCGCGTGCATCGGCTTTTTGGGTGCGAGCGGTCCTCCGGCCTCTTTGGCCAGCAGGTCGGTCATGGCCAAGGCACCCAGCGAGGAACCCAAGCCATACAAAAAATCTCGGCGTTGCAGGGACGGAATATTCATCAGTACACGTAAACGAATTCGTTCGAATTAAACAATAGCAGACAGAGATCCGCCAGCGCGCGGGTGTTCGCGCTCACATCGGCCGGTTTTTTGTCGCGAACATAATTTTCGAACACAGGCAGAATCTCCTCGTACTCAAAGGGTTGGCCGGTGAGTTCCTCAACGAGGGAGCGTGTGATGGCCGTCGGGTACTTGACCGGCGCGGGCTCGTGCGCGGCGTGATAGGCGCGCATCTTGGTGACGTATTGCTTGAGTCGCTCCCACTCGACCTTATCCGGCACCCGGCCGTAAGCGAGTTGCACGGCGCGTTTCACCTGCAGATGCAGTGTATCGAATTCCTTTTCCGTACGCAGCGCCAGGGCAATGGCGCGGTCGCTCGTCACGCTGCTGTTTAGCAGGGTGAACACCTGCGGCGTGACGGTCTCGGCAACGCGCGCTTCACACGAGTCGTTAGGGTTGGGTTGGTTGAACGTCTCGAGGAACGGATTGGCCTGGCCTCGCACGCGGTAGGCGTAGATGGTGCGGCGATTGCGCTCGGCGGGCGTGCGTGAGGGTTGGTAGGCGGGCGAGAGGGAAAACTGAATCATGCGCGGCTGCAGGGCGACTTCCATGTTGATCTCCGGCAGCACCGGCAGGCCGCCGAGCGCGGTGTTCAATTCGCCGGTGGCCTTGAGCAGGCTGTCCCGCAGTTCCTCGGCCGACAATCGGCGCGGGACGCGGAAGGCAAAGAGATGATGGTTCGGGTCGGCCACCGCCAGCTTGGCCGCCTGCGGGTGCGTGCCGGATTGCCGATAAGTGTCCGACTGCATGATGAGCCGGTGCAAGCGCTTGAACTTCCAGCCGTGCTCCACGAAATCCGCCGCCAACCAGTCGAGCAATTCTGGATGCGTTGGCTTACCTCCCTTGGCGCCGAAGTTATTCGGATTAGCGGCAAGCGGATGACCAAAGTGCTGTTGCCACACGCGGTTGACGATGGATCGTGCGGTGATCGGATTGGCCGGATTTGCAATCCACTTGGCCAAGGCCAGACGTCGGCCATCGAGGGCGTCCAGAATCTGGAACGCATCTCCCTTCGCCGCGCCGTCCACCGGAACGCCGAGGGCGCTTAACACCCCGGGCGTCACCTTGTCGCCGGGTGCCTCGAGCGCGCCGCCGCAGAGGATGCGGCTGTCCGGCCGCCACTTGTTGTTGGCGCGCGCATTCATGCGCAGCTTGCGTGCATTCAAAAAGTTCGGCACCGGC
>DPAW01000055.1 GCA_003517285.1 Verrucomicrobiales bacterium | reverse complement strand
CTTTTTAAGGAAGGGCAACCACAAGCTGCTTTCATTTCAAAAGTAGTGACGCTTATCCTGTGCGTCGTCTTTGTAGGATTGTGCATTCGATCCTTCATTGCCGCAAGGAAGGCACGTGAATTGGCAAAACAAACAGAGGGAGAGAGTGCTCCTACTGAAAGTGTCGGTTCGGACCAGGAATAAATATAGATTCTAATCTTTTTGGCGGTCCTATTAAATATTGGCCTCACTGATTTTGTTTTGAACTTGAGCCTAAGCTCTGCTCCAAGGCCCAACATTAATCAGCGTGTGCCCGATTTTGTGCGGAAGCAGTTGAAGTAAGCGCGCGGGGGTGAGACGATGAACCGGATGCGATTTTGGTTGGGAGTATGCTTGATGCTGGGAACCTTCGCGGGACACGCCGCAGAAGGCTCGGCGGTGTTGTCGATTTTCAAATCGCGCTGTGTGGAGTGCCACGGCAAGGGGGGCAAAGTAAAGGGGAAGCTGAATTTGCTGAAGGTGGATTCGCTGGAAGCATTGACGACGGATCTGGAACGGCTGGAGACACTCATCGAGGTGCTGGAGACGCGTGAGATGCCACCGGAACCGGAGCCGGCACTTAGTCCGTCCGTGCGCGAGGTGATGGTGGGCGAATTGCGCGGACTGCTTCGTGCGGCGTTGGCCAAGTCCAACGGCTTCGCGCCCACGCCGATCCGCCGCATGAACCGGCTGCAGTATAATAACGCAGTGCAGGATTTGCTCGGGCTGAAAGTGTCGGTGTTTCCGCTGCCGGAAAAAATGATGCGCGATCGCTCAGGTTATTTCGCCAAGGCACTGAACGGACCGGACCGGCGGATGCCGGAGGTGGTGACGGTGAGCAGCCGGCCACTGGGCAAGTCCGGCCTCATTGAGCCGCGGCTGGCGGGCGTGGGGCCGTTCCCGCAGGATCCGCGCGCGGAGCATGGGTTCGATAACCGCGGCGATCACCTGTCGCTCTCGCCGTTTTTGCTCGAAGCCTTTTTCAAACTGAGCCGGCGCATTGTGCAGAGCCAGAATTTCGACGGGCGCACGGTGGGCATTTGGCAGACGTTTTTTTTGCCGCCGACCACGGACGAAGCCAAGACGGTGGTGCGCGCGCGCTTGGAGCCGTTCATGACCAAGGCCTTCCGCCGGCCGGTGCCGCAGGCGTTGCTGGATCGCTACACGAAACACGTGCACGCGCAGCTGGATGCGGGCGTGGGGTTCACGGACGCGATGAAAGAGGCGGCGTCGGCCGTGCTGTCCTCTCCGCGCTTCCTTTATCTGTATGATCAACCGGCGACCAGCAAGGGCGTGGAACCGCTGGATGGCTACGATCTGGCCTCGCGCTTGTCGTTTCTGTTTTGGGGCAGCATCCCCGATGACGAGCTGTTGCGGCTAGCGGGCGATGGTTCTCTGAGCAGGCCGGCCGTGCTGCGCACGCAGGTGAACCGTCTGTTGGCCGATCCAAAACTCAAGCGGTTTTGCGACAGCTTTCCGGCGCAATGGCTGCAGCTGGATCGGATCATTTCAGCCGTGCCGGATAAGCAATTGTATCCCGATTTTTATTATGCCCCGCCCGATTACCGGACCACGATGGACATGATGATGGAGCCGCTGTTGCTCTTCGAAACCGTGCTGATCGAGAATCGGTCGATTCTGGAATTCGTTGATTCAGATTACACCTACCGCTCCGGTCGCCTGCGCAAATGGTACGGTGACGCAGAGCCCGGTAAGCTGGGTGGGCCGGGTTCTATGCAGTTCAAGCGGCAGCCGGTGGCAGATCGCCGACAGGGTGGAGTGATCACCAGCGCAGCGGTGCTCACGATGAATTCCGGTCCGCATGAGACCAAGCCGATCACGCGCGGTGCGTGGGTGGCCGGCGTGATTTTCAATGCCCCGCCCGAACCGCCGCCGGCCGATGTTCCGCCGCTGGAGAAGCCCAAGCCCGCTGAGAAAAACCTCACCGTGCGTGAGCGGTTTGCCGTGCATCGTGAACGCGCCGATTGCGCCGCCTGCCATGCCCAGCTCGATCCGCTGGGTTTTGCTCTGGAGAATTTTGATCCCGTCGGCCGCTGGCGCAACACTTACGAAAACGGCCGCGAGGTCGATGCCTCGGGTAAACTTTTCCGCAAACATAAATTCAAAAACGTAGTGGAATTAAAGGACGCCATTTTGGCCGAGAAGAACCGCTTCGCCCGTGCCTTTGCCGAGCACACGTTTTCCTACGCGCTCGGCCGCGCGCTTACGCCGGCGGACACGCCAGCCCTCGATCGCATCACCGAACGCACCGTGGCCGACGGCTACCGCCTGCAAACCGTCCTGCACGAGGTCGTGCAAAGTGCGCCGTTCGTAAATCGGCCCTTGGCAAAAACAACCTCGGCCAAGACAGAGGAATCTGATAAATAAACCGCCAATGAAGCACACTTCGCGACGCGCATTTTTGCAGGGGCTGGGCGGCACGGTCCTGGCTTTACCGTGGCTGGAAAGTCTGGGTCTGGCGGTGGAGCAAAAACCGGCTCAACGTGCGGTGTTTTATTATGTGCCGATCGGTGTGGTGCGGCGTTCGTTTTTTCCAGGGGAAGGGGATCAAATCACCCCCAAGTTCGGCGGTAACAAGCAGTCGGCTTTCAAGACCGCGAACCTGAAGGTGGGCACGCACCCGCTGCAGCTTACGCCGACGCTGCAGCCGTTGGCCAAGGTGAAGGACAAGGTCACGCTAATCACCGGTTTGGATCGCGACTTTCAGCCGGGCACCGATGTGCACGCGCAATGTGCATCGTGTTTCCTGACTAGCGCGGCGCCCTTCAGCGTGAAGCGTTCGCCTTATCCGCAGGCGCGTACGCTGGATCATGTGCTCGCCGAAAAGCTGAGCCAACATACACCGTTCCGCACGCTGGAATTCAGCAGCAACAGCCACAAGGACAACAAGGAATCAATTCAGTTCGACAACATCTCATGGTATGGCACCGAGCACGTTGCCCCCAGTATGCGTGATCCACGCAAGGCCTACCGCCGTCTATTCGGTACACGCGAACTACAGGCCTTCCGCAATATTACCGATCTCGTACTAGAGGATGCGCGATCGCTCAAGCGTTCGCTAGGTTATGCGGATCAACAGAAGTTTAACGAGTATTTTGAATCCATTCGCACCATTGAGGTGCAGGTGGATCGATTGGAGCAAATGAAAACCGAGCTGCAGAACGTGCGGCTCGATGAGCCTGCTGATGCGCATTTGCCGCGTGGCGAATACATTCGGTTAATGGGTGACCTAATGGTGGTGGCGCTGCAGACCGGCCTCACCAACGTGGCCAGCTTCATGGTCGGGCCTGAGCGTTGGGATACGCCTTACCTCTACGAAAGCCTCTTTGACAAGCCGCGCAGCCATCACCAGATGTCCCACAACCAAGGCAAGTTTATCAAGGACCTCGAGAAGGTGGACCACTTCCACATGCAGCAGTTTGCCTACTTGCTGGAAAAGATGAATGCTATTGAGGAAGCTAACGGCACCTCACTGCTGGACAACACGATTTTAACCTACGGCTCTGGTCTGGGCGACGGTGCTACTCACCAGTATAGCGCGTTGCCCATCATCGTGGCCGGTAGCGCTGGCGGTCGTCTCAAGACCGGCGCGCACATTAACCTCTCCGAGACCACCGGCCCGGTCGCCAAGGTAAACGGCAAATATGTGAACCCCAAACAAGGCCTGCCGCTCGCCAACCTATGGCTCACCCAAATGCAGGCCTTCGGCCTGAAACAAGACCGCTTCGCCGACAGCTCAGGTGTGTTGAAGTCGATGCTGGCGTAGGGAGTTTCAAGATTCTACTTCGTCTGAAGCGCAGTTGTTAAACAACCGTTTCCAAACCAACCCCATGCCGATCAGGCTCATGCCGGTGAGCAGCACGCGCCATTCCACGAAGAGCGCGAGCGATCCGCAGCCGATGAGGCCGGCGTAGGCCGTCCATGTCGGGTACAGGCGTTCCTCGGGTTTCAGGCGGAGGGCGCAGAGGTTGGTGAGGGCGTAATACACCAGAACGGTAAAAGCGCTGAAAGTCCAAGTGAGCTTCAGGTCGCCCAGGCAAACCAGACCGGCGATCAGTACGCCCACGACTGCAGTCGCTACGGTGGGCACGCTGGAAGCTTCGCGGATATGGGCGGTCGCCTTGGGCAAATCGCTGCGCCGGCCCATTGCCAGCACCATACGTGAAAGACCGAGCACGAGGTTGAGCAGCACACTCACCATCGCAATGGCGGCCGCCACCAACATCACTTTGCGAAGCGTGGAACCGGAAAATTCTTCGGCGAGGTTTGCGAGTGAACCAATTTCATTTTCGGCATTGGCCAGGCTCACCCATGCGACGCCGATGTAGAGCAGCATACTGAGGATCAGCGTGGTGAGGACCGCGCGGGGGATGGTGCGGCGCGGCTCGGTGACTTCCTCGCCCAAGGTGGCAATGCGGCCATACCCGGTGAACGCCACAAACATCAGAGCGGCGGTGGGCAGGAGTTGACCAAATTGACCGGGCTGCAGCGTGGTTTGCCAGCGCTCCGGATCTGCGTCAATGGCCGGGGCGCCAAGGGCCACGAAGGCGAGCAAGGCCAGCAGTACGGCACCCACGATGAGGGCGTTCACGGTGTTGCTGCGTTGCATGCCGGTGAGGGTGATGC
>DPAW01000283.1 GCA_003517285.1 Verrucomicrobiales bacterium | reverse complement strand
ATCCCGCCTTGACTGTCGCCGTGCCAACCGCACCGCCCCAACTCGACATCGAGCTGCTCCCCTCGTTCACGCCTCGTCCCAAGGCCACACACGTGGTGTTTGATTTCGATGGCACTCTGTCCTGGATCCGCCACGGCTGGCCGGAAATGATGCAAACCGTCATGGGCCCGCGCTTTCCCCTGCAGGCCAATGAAACTACCGAAGACATCCGCGCGCATCTCTTCAATGAAATGTACCGGTTCAACGGCCAGCCAACACCGCTGTTCATGGCCGAAATGGCCCGGCAAATTTCTGACCGCGGCGGCACGGCGGATCCAGACGAATTACTGACCTCCTTCATCACGCCGCTGGATGAGATGGCCAATGAACGCCATCGCCGACTGCGCACCGGCGAAACGCCGCCGGATGAATTGATCGTCCACGGCGGCCGCGCCCTCCTGGAGCACCTTCATACCCGTGGTCTGAAGACGTTGATCCTCAGCGGCAACCCTCACACTCAAATCAGCCAGGAAGCTGAACTACTCGATCTCACACGCTACTGTAACGACCGCGTACAGGGCCATGTACACGCGGAGAATTTCAGCAAACAAACCGTGCTCGAAGAATGGATGGCTGAGGACGGGTTCACCGGCGAACACCTCATTATGTTCGGCGACGGAGCGGCGGAGATTAAAGCCACCCGTGATCTCGGCGGCCTCTCCATCGGCGTGTGCTCGGACGAAGTCGTGAACGGCTCAGGCGTTGTGGATCAGAGAAAACGCGACATCCTACTTCCAGCAGGTGCTGACGCCATCATCGCTGACTACCGCGACCCCGAGTTGCTCACTCAAACCGTGCTTGGCCAATGAAGCGCATCGATCTCACCCAACTGAAAGTGTTCCCGCTTGCCGAACGGGACAGCATGGCCGGCATTGAGGAAACGCTCATTGATCCGGCCAGCGAACCGCGCCCGCTCTCGCCCGACAACCAGCAACGCGTCGCCCAATGCGCCGCGGATATTCGGGCCGCCCGCGAACGTGGTGCCAGCGTGATGTACATTTACGGCGCGCATCTCATCAAAAACGGCGCCCACCAATTGCTTGATACCCTCATGGCGGACGGCTGGATCACGCACCTCGCCACTAACGGCGCCGGCGTGATTCATGATTGGGAATGGGCGCACCACGGCCGGTCCACCGAGAGCGTGCGCGCCAACGTCGCCACCGGCACCTTTGGCACCTGGGAAGAAACCGGCCGGTGCCTGCATCTCGCTGTACTCACCGGAGCGTTACGCGAGGAAGGGTTCGGCCAAAGCGTTGGTCGCATGGTTGCCGAAAATGGCTTCACCCTGCCTACACGGTCAGAACTCGAAACCAAACTGCGCGAAGAACCCAGCCATACGCTAGCCCCAGCGCGCGCCGAGTTGTTGCAGATCATAACCCAGCACAACCTTGCCGAGGGCCGGCATGAGATTGCGCATCCGTGGGGTGCCACCTCGGTCTTGGGCAATGCCTTCCGCCACAATGTGCCGCTCACAGTTCATCCCGGCATTGGTTACGATATCATTTGCAACCATCCCCTCTTCAACGGCGCCGCCCTCGGGCGCGCGGCTGGGCTGGACTTCGCCACTTTTGGCGGATCCGTCGAGGGGCTTGATAATGGCGTAGTGCTCTCAGTCGGCAGCGCGATCATGGGACCGCAGGTTTTTGAAAAAAGCATCTCCTGCGTCAACAACCTCCGTCTACAAGCCGGCCGAGAAATTGTCCGCGGCCATGCAATTCACGTGGTGGATATTCAGGATGGCGGCGGCTGGGACTGGACTCAGGGTGAACCACCCAAGGATAACCCGGCCTATTATCTGCGCTTTTGCAAAAGCTACGACCGTATGGGCGGCACCATGCACTACGCCCAGTGCGACAATATCGATTTCACGCATCACTTACTGAATGAACTTGCCCAATAGTTCATGGCAGGCCACCAACGTTGAGTGAGCATGATGACCTCAGAACGGTTCCAGGAAATCACCGGACGGTATCCTGCTCTGCGCATTGCCGTAGTGGGCGATTACAGTTGCGACCGGTATCTGGAAATTGATCCGGCCAAAACGGAAACCTCCATCGAGACCGGCCTGCCTGTGCACAATGTCACGCGCGTTCGCGCCCAACCCGGCGCATCGGGCACCGTACTGAGCAATCTCGCCGCATTAGGCGTCGGCGAGCTATGGCCCGTTGGCTTTTGTGGCTGTGATGGTGAAGGCTACGAATTATATCGCGCGCTGGAACAAACGCCCGGCGTGCGCATGAAATATTTCTTCGAGAGCGAAGAGCAACGCACCTTTACCTACTGCAAGCCCTTGATGATGCACCTCGACCAACCGCCCGAGGAACTCAACCGGCTCGACAGCAAAAATTGGCACCCCACACCAGTCAACCTACAGCATCAACTCGCTAACGCCGTGCGTTCCTTGGCCGATCAAGTGGACGCCATCATCGTACTGGATCAGGCCGACGCCCCCGAAACCGGCGTGGTCGCCCAATCTCTGCTCGATGTGCTGGCAAAAATCAAAGACAACACCCTCATCATCGGCGACAGCCGTCGTGGCCTAAAAGATTGGCCATCGATTATCTACAAAATGAACGCTGCCGAATTAGCGCAGCTCACCGACCAAACTTCGGAACCTGAACAGGCCGCCCGCACGTTGGCCGCACAAACCGGCAGACCGGTGTTTGTTTCACTCAGTGAACACGGAATCGTCGGAGCTCAGCCCGATGGCCATTCAGAAAATCGCCTCACCCTACCCGTCTCCGGTGAGATTGATATCGTCGGTGCCGGCGACGCGGTGATGGCCAATCTCACCACGGCCCTTGCCGCCCAAGCCGACCTAGGTGAAGCCCTCGAACTAGCAAACGCCGCCGCTTCCGTGGTTGTGCACAAACTGGGCACCACCGGCACAGCCTCCATTTCGGAGATCAG
>DPAW01000020.1:775-3863 GCA_003517285.1 Verrucomicrobiales bacterium | reverse complement strand
CCCAAGACGGCGTAGAAAAACACGATGCCCATTCCAATAAAGAGGCCAGTATTGTAGTCGGTTTCCAGGAATCGCGAAAAGGCGACGCCGACGCCTTTCATTTGGCCAATGACGTACGTGACGGAAATGATGATGAGACACGCCACGGCCACCACGCGGGCGGTTTTGGAATAGAACCGTTCGCCGATGAATTCGGGCACGGTGAATTTGCCGTACTTACGCAGGTATGGCGCAAGAAGGAGGGCGAGCAAAACGTAGCCGCCGGTCCAGCCCATGAGAAACACGGAACCGCCGTAGCCGCTGAACGCGATTAGGCCGGCCATGGAGATGAAGGAGGCGGCACTCATCCAATCAGCAGCAGTGGCCATACCGTTGGCAATGGGGCTCACGCCACCGCCGGCCACATAAAATTCCTTGGTGGACTTGGCTTTGCTCCAGATGGCAATGCCGATGTATGCGACAAAGGTGATGCCAACGATCAGATACGTCCAGGTCTTGACGTCCATCAGGCGTCCTCCTTGGATTCAGGTTCCGTTTCTGAAGAAGCGGCAGAAGGTTCTTCGGCCTCGGCAAAGCCGTGTTTTTCATCCAGCTGATTCATCAACCTGACGTACACAAAGATCAGGATCACAAACACATAGATGGAACCCTGCTGGGCCATCCAGAAACCGAGTTTGTAGCCGCCGAGGGAAATCTTGTTGAGCGGCTCTACGAGGAGAATGCCGCAGCCATACGACACGATAAACCACACGGCCATCAACCAGGCCATGATTCGGATGTTGTCACGCCAGTAGGCTTGGCGGCGTTCAGAAAGCGATTTGGTGTCGGCCATGATATTGCCTGAAGGCTGCGGGGTTTTAGCAGAGGCACGCTGGGGGTGCAATGCTCGGTTGATGAGAGCAAGGACCGTGTTTGCCCTTTCAATTTTACCGACCCTGCCGTACCGTCCGCCGTTCCGGAAATGCCGAGTGTTTTCATCAAAACTTACGGATGCCAGATGAATGAGCGAGACAGCGAGGCGGTCGCCGCGCAGCTCATGGCTAAGGGCTATGCTGTGGCTCCGGACGAAGCGCAGGCGGATGTGATTTTGCTCAATACCTGCAGCGTACGCGATGCCGCCGAGCAAAAGGCAATCAACAAAATGGAGACGTTGATCGGCCAGACACGCAAACGAAATCCGGATACCGTGCTCGGGTTCATGGGTTGCATGGCGCAGAGCCGTGGAGCGGAGTTGGTGGATCAACTGCCGGATGTGGATCTAGTGCTGGGCACACAGAAATTTCATCGCGCAGGCGAGTATCTCGAGGATTTACTGGATGGTCGCCGCGATAAGGTGGTGGACACGGACGAAGAACAGGGCAGTGAAGGGGCCATTCGCGAACATTTGCTTAGCGCACAAAGCGAAGCCAAGGCGGTGACGGCCTTTGTGAGCATCATGCAGGGCTGTAACCAGTTCTGCACCTTCTGCATTGTGCCTTACACACGCGGACGCGAACGCTGCCGGAGCATTGAAGATATCGTGGCCGAATGCCGCGGGTTGGTGGAGAACGGCGTGCGCGAAGTCACTTTACTGGGGCAGATCGTCAACAGCTACGGCAAACGCGAGATTGGCGTGAAGGATGGCAAGAGCGCCTTTGTGCAATTGATCGAGTCGGTTCATGAAATCGATGGACTGGAACGCATTCGGTTCACCTCACCGCATCCCAAAGGCTACGGCGATGATTTGGTGGATGCCTATGTGCGCCTGCCTAAGCTGATGGAGAACGCGCATTTGCCGGTGCAAAGCGGAAGCGATCGCATGCTCAAACTGATGCACCGCGGCTACACGCGCGAACGGTTTCTGGAACTGGTGGGTAAACTGCGCGCGGCCAAGCCGGAGATGGGGGTCGGCACGGACATCATCGTGGGATTCCCGGGCGAGACCGAGGAGGATTTTGAGGAGACATTGAACCTGTGTCGCGAGGTGGAGTTTGATAACGCTTTTCTCTTCAAATACAGCCGACGCCGCGATACGCCTGCCGCGGAGATGCCGGATCAACTACCAGAAGAATTGATCGAAGAACGTCACGCCCGTTTGCTGGAGGCCGTGGATGAGATTCGCGTGCGCAAACTGAACGACTACGTTGGGCGCCGCATGGAAATTCTTGTGGAAGGGCCGAGCCGTCGCAATGCTGCTCGTCTCGAAGGCCGGACACGCTGCAACAAGATCGTGGTCTTCGAGGGCGGCGAACGCTTTGTGGGGCAGGTGATGGATGTCGAAATCGAAAGCGCCTCCCCCACGACCCTGTACGGGAACCCGGCCATATTAAACCTCAACTGATGCCTGAGATTTCGCTATCCACATTGTCCGTGATCCTCGGCGCCCTCACCTTGGGCGGTGGCATCTGGGGAATTACTGCGCGGGAGCAAGCTCTGGAGTTTGTGAAGGGATTTCCGCGTAATGATAACGTGGGCTATTTTTTGATCCTCTCAGCAATGGTTTGGTTTCTCCTGATTCTAAAAGGGGAAAGCATGAGTGATTTTGAACGTTATCGAATGCATTTTAATGTGTTTATTTTAATTACAGGAATCGGATCGTGCATCTATCTGAAAGACTTTTTGGCTGTGCGTGGTTCGGCGGTTGTTATGATTCTATTGGCTAAACTAATAGTCGACACAGCCAGATGGCATGAGAGTGATTGGAGGTTGGTGTTGGTGACGATGGCCTATCTGATGGTCGTTGTGGGAATGTGGTTAACGGCATCGCCGTGGCGTATGCGAGATTGGATTGAGTACCTGACTGCTAATGAAGGTCGGTTTAAAAAAGTCTGTATTGCACGTGCCGCCCTTGGAGTGTTGCTTTTGGTTCTAGGGGTGACCGCCTTCAAATAAAAAAACCGCCTAAATAGGCGGCTTGAGATTTTTAGTGATCCAAGTTTATCGCTTTTGGCGTTCTTCTAGGCGTCTTTGTATTTCATGTAGTGCACGAGATAGTTCGCGAACATGATTTCGAAGTTCATTGATTTCCCGGTCTCCATGGTGTTCCCGGTCTCTATGATGTTCCCGGTCTCCATGATGTTCCCGGTCTCCATGATGTTCCCGATCTCCA
>DPAW01000020.1:0-434 GCA_003517285.1 Verrucomicrobiales bacterium | reverse complement strand
GTTCCCGATCTCCATGATGTTCCCCATCACCATGATGTTGCCCATCACCATGATGTTGCCCATCACCATGATGTTGCCGATCACCATGATGGCGACCGTGTATGTGTTTCCTTAGCTCTCCAGCCCAATCATCCAGGCCGGCGGCCTTTAGGTGCTGGATAGCTTGGTGTATGTGGTGGATGCGTTCGTTGCGGTTTTTATTTTCCCCGTGTTGGTGGCGGTCACGGGCATTTTGATGTTTGGCTATGGCCTCTTCAACTTGCTGCATTAATTTATGAGCTTCGTCTTTGCGGCCGGATTTAAGGAGTTCATGGGCTTTGTTTTGCTGTTGGCGCACCCAATGTTCTAGCTCTTTGCCCTCGTGGTGTTGTTGTTCGATGTTTTTGCGGTGACCATTTCGGTCGTGATGATGATCTCGATCTACTTGATGGGGG
>DPAW01000167.1:1411-6057 GCA_003517285.1 Verrucomicrobiales bacterium | reverse complement strand
TGAAATCGTTAGTTGTCAAAACATCATTAATTATGGCTTTAGTAATTGTTTGCACGTCAAACTACTCGCTGGAGGCTAAGACCTACCTTACTCCTACTCAGGCAGAAAAGGTATGCTTCCCCACTGCCGACAAATTCGAATGGAAAACCCATCGCTACACGCGTGATGAAATACAAAAGATTTATGATGCTAGCCGCCTAAAGGTAATCGATCCTGGATTATGGTACTGCACTGCATATAAGGATAATAAAGTGGTTGGAGTAATTGCTTTTGATCGTTGCATCGGAAAACACTTATTTATCGACTTTGTCATTGCCATTACCCCAGATGGAAAGGTTAAGCAGGTTGAAATCCTGAATTATCGTGAAAGCTGGGGATACGAAGTTCGCCGCGAAGGCTGGCGAAACCAATTCGTTGGTAAAGACACTACCTCCAAGTTAGATCACAACAATGGAATCTCTAACATCAGTGGTGCCACACTATCTTGCCGTGGCGTTGCGCGTGGGGTTAAACGCACTTGTCACACGTGGGGCATTGTGGTGCGTCCTGCTCTGGTGGCTGCCGGCCGGTTGCCTAAGCAGTAAGTCAACTGCAGCCGAGCCAGTTACGCGGCTACAGCCCCTTCTGGGCACATTTGTTTCCGTCACAGTTTACGCTGAACCGGATGAGGCACAAACGGCCATCAATGCGGCCTTCGCCGAGATCCGTGCCATCGACCGCCTGCTCAGCATCCACCGCGACGACAGCGATCTGGCCAAAGCCAACCAAGGCATGCCGGTTTCGGCTGAACTCAAGCCGGTGTTGGAAAAGGCTCTAGCTATAGCCCGCGAAACCGAAGGGGCCTTCGATCCCACCATTCGCCCTCTGGCCGAGCTTTGGGGCTTCATCAAAAAGGTGGGATACAGGCTGCCAACAGAGACTGAACTTCAAAGCGTGCTCCCCAAGGTCGACTACCGTCAGATAAAGTTGCAAGGCAACAAGCTCATCCAGAATGCCCCTGGAATGTCGATCGATTCCGGAGGCTTCGGCAAAGGCTACGCGGTGGACCGAGCGATTGCCGTGCTGCAACGGCATGGCATCCGGGTCGCGATGGTTAAGGCCGGCGGCGATACACGCGTGATCGGCCTGCCGCCCGGGCTGGACCATTGGGCGGTGTGGATTGAGGACCCTCGCAAACAAGGTCGGCGCGCGCTCATTAAGCTGCGGCACGGTGCGCTCAGCACTTCTGGGAATTACGAGAACTTCTTTGAGATCGACGGCCGCCAGTACGGGCATCTGCTAGACCCGCGCACGGGTTACCCAGTCCAAGGTATCGGCAGCTGCACAGCTACGGCCGCGACCTGCATGGAAAGCGACGCCTACGCCACAGCCGCCTGCGTATTGGGCGTAACGCAAAGCCAAAAATTGCTCGGGGCCAAGGTGGGTTTTCGTTTTTTGCTGTTTCCGGAGACCGACCCACAAGGTCCGCTGAAGGTGGTGGAGACCGATCGTTTCCCGGAGAGCGACTGACGCGGCCGATTATTCGACCGTCAAACCTTGTTTGATATCAAACTTCTCAATCCGCTTGCGCAAGGTGGCGCGCGTAATGCCGAGCAGCTTGGCGCTCTGCACCTGATTGCCATCAGTTTCCTTAAGCGCATTGATCACCAGCTCCCGCTCCACCGCCGGGATCACCTTCAAGTCCGGATTATTACGCGCCCACCTAAACAGCTTCGAGGCCAGTCCGGCCAGATCATCGCCATCGACATCTGGCGAAGCGGCATTGGCCACATTCAACACTTCCGGCGGGAGATTCTCCAGCATGATCGCATCGCCTTTGGCCATCACCAGTGCGCGTTGCACTGCGTTTTCCAGTTCGCGCACGTTGCCGGGCCAATCGTGGGTTTCCAGCTTAGCAAGCGCATCGGGCTGCACGGTCTTCGGCTGCTTGGGGTTGGGCGAATTCTTGGATAGAAAGTAACTAACAAGCTGCGGAATATCCTCGCGACGTTCGCGCAGGGCCGGCAGCTGGATGCGCACGACGTTTAGCCGGTAAAATAAATCCTCGCGAAACTCGCCTTCTTCCACGGCCTTTTCCAGCGGCTTGTTGGTGGCGGCAATCACGCGCACATCCACCTTCACCGGCTGATTGCCGCCCACGCGCTCGAAGGTACCGTTCTGCAGCACGCGCAGGATCTTGGTCTGCGTGGCGAGTGTCATGTCGCCGATTTCATCCAGAAAAATAGTACCGCCGTCGCATTGCTCGAACTTACCGATTCGCTGCGTGTTGGCGCCGGTGAAAGCACCCTTCTCGTGGCCGAACAACTCGCTCTCCAGCAGGTTCTCCGGAATGGCCGCGCAATTGATCGCGAGGTATGGCTGGCTGCTGCACTGACTGTGACTGTAAATCGCACGCGCCACCAACTCCTTACCCGTACCGCTCTCGCCAGTAATCAGGGCCGTTGCGTCACTGGCGGCCAATTGGCCGATGGTCTTGAACACCTCCTGCATCGGCGCGCTTTGGCCGATGATGCCGAGATCGAAATCCTCCTTCTCCAACAGCGGCTCGTACGACACCACCTGCTTCATGGATCGTGCCGCGTCAAGGGCCTTATCCACCATCTCCTCAAGCTTGGGCACATCAAACGGCTTGAGAATATAATCGTAGGCGCCGTGCTTCATCGCCTGAATGGCCGTCTGGGTAGTCCCGAAGGCGGTCATCAAAATCACCGGCGTTTTGGAGTCAAATTCCCGCAACCGCTGCAGTGTTTCGATGCCGGTGATGCCGCCCATGCGCACATCCATGATCACCAAATCCGGCTTGAGCTGCGGAATCAGTTCCAGCGCCACCTCGCCGCTGCCGGCGGTGTGCAGTTCCAGCCCGTCCTTACGGCCGAAGATCCGTTCAAACGAGTAGCGGACATCCGCCTCGTCATCAATAAGCAACAGTTTATCCATCCGTGCGCGGGTAGCGTACCCAATGGCCGGTCAAAGGTCAGCCTTTTCCTTAGCCCACACAAGCGCCTCCTCGCGAGTGCTGAACGCTTCGGCCAGTTGTTGATCCCGCACGGCATCCAGCAATTGCCCTAGTGCCGGGCCCGGTTCAATACCCAGCTCAATCAGATCACGACCGCTGACCAAGGGCTCTAGCAGGAGCGGTTTTTCCTGAAGCACGGTTTGTTGTTCGCGGATGAAATCATAAATATCCATCAACCCATGCGAGCCGAGGCAATCTAGCCGGTGTTGTTCCAGCTCCAGATCAAAGGTGGGCCGCATTAGCATGCGACGCAGCGTGGCCTTACGCATCTTCGGCGCATCCTTGAACTGCATGTGGTAGCGAACGGTTTGCACAATGGCCTCGATCTCAGCGTTGGGAAACCGCAGCCGTTGCAGGATTTTTTGCGCCATATCCGCGCCGATTTTCTCGTGGCCGTAAAAGTGGATCTGGCCCTCTTCGCCCACTGATTGCGTTACCGGCTTGGCGATATCATGCAGTAACACCGTCCAGGGTAAGGCCGCCGGCGCCTCGGGGGGTAACTGGGAAAGCATTAGGCGGATGTGATTGTACACCGTGCCTTCGGGATGATAATCGGGCGGTTGATCGCAGGTCACCGTCGGTAGCATTTCCGGTAACACCTGCGCCAGCAGCCCGCTCTCATGAAGCAGATCCAAACCGCGCGCGGCATGGGGTGGGCGAAAGAGTTTCAGTAATTCATCCCGAATCCGTTCCGCACTCACGCGCGTAATGCGCCCGGCGATTTCGCGGACCGCCGCAAACGTGGCCGGCTCGATCTCGAAATCCAGTTGCGCCGCAAAACGCACCGCACGCAGCAGGCGCAAATGATCCTCCGCAAATCGTTCGGCCGGATTGCCAATGGTGCGCAATCGACGTTGCGCCAAATCTTCCTGTCCGCCCACCCAATCGTGCACGGTGTTGGTTAAAGGATCGAGAAAGAGTCCGTTCACCGTGAAGTCACGACGGCTGGCATCGGTTTGCGCGTCACTGAAGGTCACCGCATTCGGCCGTCGGCCATCGGTGTAATCACTGTCCGCACGGAAGGTTGCCACCTCAAAGGTGTGTCCGTGTTCCACCACCAAAATCACCCCGAAGCTCTTGCCCACGGCGTGGGTTCTGGGAAAGAGCGCCTCCACCTCTTCAGGTAAGGCGCTGGTGGCCACATCATAATCCTGCGGCGACACTCCACGTAGCTCATCGCGCACACAGCCCCCGACGAGGTAGGCCTCATGGTCGGCCTCCTGCAAGCGGCTCAATATGCCGAGGGCAATATCGCGGGGTATCATGGCAAAAAAAATGCGCGCCCGCAGGCGCGCCGTCAATCCGGTGAGGGTGGATTAATAATCAGCGTAGCGCGCGGCCAACATGGCCTGGAACTTGGACGCCTTCATCTTGCGCCGCTTGCGCGCGCTCGGTTTCTCGAAAGCGCGTCGATTTCGCACATCCTTAATTGTGCCTTCGCGGTCCACCTTCTTTTTCAGGCGGCGCAAAGCACGTTCAACCGGTTCACCTTTTTTCAGTTTAATTTCCGTCATTAAGGAGATTCACCCCCAAATCTTAGAGTTTACCGCTGAAATCGCATCAACGGGGCGGCGAAACTAACAGGAATACCCCCCCTGTCAATCGTGATTTTAACAACATTTTCCATGTA
>DPAW01000167.1:0-1234 GCA_003517285.1 Verrucomicrobiales bacterium | reverse complement strand
GCACGTTCAACCGGTTCACCTTTTTTCAGTTTAATTTCCGTCATTAAGGAGATTCACCCCCAAATCTTACAGTTTACCGCTGAAATCGCATCAACGGGGCGGCGAAACTAACAGGAATACCCCCCCTGTCAATCGTGATTTTAACAACATTTTCCATGTAACCAACCGAAGAGAATTGGCGTCTCTGAGAGCGACCGAGAGATTATGGCTCCTATTCTCTCCCATAAATACAGCTAATAATCACAAAATAATGAAACTGAACAAAACCACTATTGTACTTCTTACGGCCGGTCTACTAACCGTAACCGTCCAAGCAGACGAACGAGAACGCGGTCCCGGCAAGGGGGAGCGTCCCGAACAACGCGGCAAAGGTGGTGAACGGCCAGATCGTGGCGCAGCCATCACCAAGGCACTTGGCCTTAGCGAAAAACAGGCTGAGCAGATGAAAAAACTTCAAGCCGAACAACGTGCCGCATTTGGTAAATTGATGGCTGAAGCCCGTGAAAGTGGCAACCGCGAGGGGGTTCGTGAGAAATTCGGCGCTCTCCGTGACGAATACCAAAAGAAAATACGAGCTATCCTCACTGAAGAACAAGCCAAGAAAATGGACGAAATGCGACAACGCCCTCAAGGCCGTCCTGGGCAACGTCCGGGCGGTGAGGGAAAAGGCAGGCCAGGTAAACGTCCAGGCGGCGAAGGCAAGGGTAGGCCTGGGAAAAAAGGGAGCGAAGCCTCTTTCTGAATGCGGACCGCCACGATCGTAACCACGAACGCCACGGACAAAAGGGACGCCCCTCTCGTTCATCACGGCCAAGGCCCACGCCGATAGGAATGGCGATTACGAACTGAATTAACTCAAGCCACCGGCGTTTATGCGCCGGTGTTTTTTTTATTGGTGCAGCGTTGCGCCTGATGAAGAATCCCAAGCGTGGCTGAACCAACCGATCAGGAATTGATCGCCGAAGTACTTAGCGGTCAAACGGCTAGTTTTGAGCCATTGGTGGTAAAGTATCAGCCACGCGTCTTCGCTCTCGCCCGGCGTTATGCCCGGCGGGAAACTGAGGTGGAGGACATTGTGCAAACCGTCTTTCTAAAGGCCTTCAGCAAACTCTCCAGCTATAAGGGCACGGCTCCGTTTGAACATTGGCTAATGCGAACGGCGACCTATACTTGCTATGATTTTCTTCGCAAACACCAGCGTAACCGCGAATGGAACGCCACGGATCTCTCGGAT
>DPAW01000025.1 GCA_003517285.1 Verrucomicrobiales bacterium | reverse complement strand
CACCGAGAGCCCGATGTTATCACCATCGGGCCAGTGCTGTCGGCCTTCTGCATCGACTACATAAGCCTTAGATTGAAACCACCCCACCTCCGTCAAGGCCAGTTCCACCGACCATACAACGCCATCAAAACGCATGGGCACATCACGCCAACTGCCTTCCAACTGCACACCAGGCTCTTCAATTCCGCGGATTATTTCCTCCCGCACTTGGCGCCCACGTCCAATAGTGGTTCGAAGAAAAACACGAAGTTCTCCGGCAGAACTCGAAAGGCCGCAGAGGGTGAACTCCATCACATCCCCCACATGTCGAACCCATTGCCCGCCGCAAGGAGGATTCATCGTTAGTTGCGCCACACGCGCATCATGCGCCTAAGGGTACAATCTGCCCACAAAAAAGGCGGGCCGAAGCCCGCCGTGAAATACCCCGCTTTTTAGTAGCGATAATGCTCAGGCTTATACGGCCCCTCAACCGGGACGCTAATATAATCCGCCTGTTCAGGCGTAAGCTCGGTTAACTTCGCACCCAACTTACCCAAGTGCAGTCGTGCCACCTCTTCATCGAGTTGTTTATCAAGGCGGTACACACCAACTTTACGATCAGGATTCTTACGAATATCGATCTGCGCGATCGTTTGGTTCGTAAAACTATTGGACATCACAAAACTCGGGTGCCCAGTCGCGCAGGCTAGATTAATGAGACGCCCTTCAGCCAATAAATAAATTGAGTGACCATCCGGGAATGTATACCGATCCACAGGACCGCCAGGAATGGAATCGTCTTTGATGACTTCCCGCGTGACCCCTTCCATTGCCTCCAAACCAGCCACCTGAATTTCATTATCAAAATGGCCAATGTTGCAGACGATCGCCTGATCCTTCATGCGAGCCATATGGTCCGCAGTGATAATGTCCTTATTTCCCGTGGTGGTAACGAAAATGTCAGCCTCAGTAAGCGCATCCTCAACTGTCGTGACTTGATAACCTGCCATGCAAGCCTGCAGTGCACAGATGGGATCCACCTCAGACACCATCACCCGAGCGCGCTCATTAGCAAGAGATTCGGCCGAGCCCTTGCCTACATCGCCGTAGCCACACACCATCGCTACTTTGCCGGAGACCAACACATCTAACGCCCGTTTGATGCCGTCCACTAATGAGTGGCGGCAACCAAAGACATTGTCGAATTTAGACTTAGTTACCGAATCGTTGACATTAACGGCTTGAAACAACAACTCATCTCGTTCCTCCATTTGTATCAGACGTTGAACACCCGTGGTAGTCTCTTCGGACACGCCCACAACAGCCTCCGCCACCGGCTTCCAGTGACCAGGCTTGTCAGCATTCACCTTTTTAAGCAGGTTTTTGATAACCTGTTCTTCCTCACTGTCAGATTTAGAATCAACCCAATCACTACCGTTTTCCAACTCCAGCCCCTTGTGGATCAGCAGCGTTGCATCCCCGCCATCGTCAACGATTTGATCCGGCCCGGAACCATCCGGCCAAGTGAGGGCTTTAAACGTACATTCCCAGTATTCTTCCAGAGTCTCCCCCTTCCAGGCAAACACTGGAACGCCCGCGGCCGCAATGGCCGCAGCCGCATGGTCCTGCGTTGAGAATATGTTACAGGAACACCAACGCACATCAGCACCTAACTCCACGAGGGTCTCGATCAGCACAGCGGTCTGGATAGTCATGTGCAGTGAGCCCATGATCTTTACACCGGCTAAGGGCTTTTCCGGCCCGTACTTTTCTCGAGTGGCCATCAGGCCCGGCATTTCCATTTCGGCAATATCGATTTCTTTCCGGCCAAAATCAGCCAGTGACATATCACGAACGTGATAATCCATTTTTTGTTTTTCAAGCGTCATCGTCATTTGTATTCCTCCTATTTTATCACACGCTGCAAGGCAGCTATTTTGTCGGTTTTCTCCCAGGTAATATCTTTTTGGTTTTTACCAAAGTGACCATAATTCGTGGTCAACGAATAAATAGGTCGAAGCAGCTTCAAGTGCTTCACAATATCAGCCGGTTTGAGCTGAAAAACCTTGTTAACCGCACGAACAATTTTCCCTTCAGCCACGGTGTTGGTTCCAAATGTATCTACGTGCACCGAAACCGGTTTGGGATAGCCAATCGCATAAGCAAATTGAATTTCACACCGGGTAGCCAGACCAGCAGCAACAATATTCTTAGCCACATAACGCCCCATGTATGCCGCACTACGATCAACCTTGCTGGGATCCTTACCACTGAAAGCGCCGCCCCCATGGCGTCCCATACCGCCGTAGGTATCGACGATAATCTTACGGCCCGTTAAACCGCTATCGCCTTCTGGACCACCGACAACAAACCGTCCAGTGGGATTGATTAAAATCTGCGTGTCCCTAGCCAGCATCTTTTTGGGAATTGATTTCTCGATGACCTCCCGTGTAATGAAGTCACGAATGACCTTGTTGCTGGCTTCGGCGGCATGCTGTGTGGAAACCACCACATTGGTAATCTTCACTGGTCTGTTGTCTACATATTGAACAGAAACTTGCGTCTTTGCATCCGGCCGCAGCCATTTAGCCTTTCCGGCTTTGCGAAGCTTGGTGAGCTGACGCCCCAACCGGTGGGAATACATGATCGGCGCCGGCATCAGCTCCGAAGTTTCGTCACAGGCATATCCAAACATGAGGCCTTGATCGCCCGCGCCCTGCTCAGCCGTCGCCTTGCCTGTTGCTTTACGAGCATCCACGCCCTGCGCAATGTCCGGGCTTTGCGCTGTGAGGTAATTATTGATGAACACCTTGTCCGCATGAAACACGTCATCGTCATTCACGTAACCAATGTCGCGGATCGCCTTTCGTATCACCTGCTCATAATCAAACTTTGCTTTGGTAGTAATCTCGCCTCCTACACAAACGACATTGCTTTTCACAAAGGTCTCGCAAGCCACGCGGCTGTTCCTATCCTGCGCCAAACACGCATCTAGAATTGCATCGCTGATGGTGTCCGACACCTTGTCCGGATGACCTTCACCAACGGATTCAGAGGAAAATATGTAACTTTTAGCCATGAGTTTTCAAGGGATGTCAATTTACATATTGACGTATCCGGATTAAAAGATATTAAATTTTGAAAGAGCGTCAAATCAATTTTCTCCACCATGAGCCAATCACTGAAAATTCTGAAAGCGCTTACCGACGCCACCCGACTTAGACTGGTTGCTTTATTGAGCCGTGAGGAACTCTCAGTCAATGAACTTCAGGAAATCACCGAATTGGGCCAATCTCGTATCTCAACCCATCTTGGTGTGCTTCAGGAAAATGGCCTGCTCACGTTTCGCAAAGACGGCAAACGCTCGCTGTACCGCATTAATCCAGAGACCACCCGTCAAGCCCGGGAATGCCTTGAATTGGCCCGGCAAATAGCCATCGAAGGCGAGGAACACGAACAGGACGGCCGCAATCTCAAGCGCGTGCTCGAGCAACGCAGTGAGCAGGCCCAAGTATATTTCAATCAAGTCGCCGGCCGGTTTGATCAAAAATACGGTCCCGGCCGTTCCTGGCAGGCCTTCGGCCAACTACTCCTGCAGCTTGTGCCTCCGCTTGATATCGCAGATCTCGGTTCCGGTGAGGGTTTGGTCGGGGAACTCCTCGCCCGTAATGCCCGCAAGGTCATTTGCGTGGATAACTCCAAACACATCGTGGATTTCGGCCAGCGCAAAGCAGAGAAAAACGGTCTCAAGAACCTCGAGTTCCGCCATGGCGACATCGAAAACCCTCCCCTCCGAGCCAAGACAGTGGATGTGGCTCTGTTCAGCCAAGCCTTACATCACGCCGAACACCCCGAAGCGGCACTGGCCTCAGCCTACCGAATCCTGCGTCCCGGCGGACGCTTGATCATTCTGGATTTGCTCGAACATCAATTCGAGCAGGCTCGGGATTTATACGGAGATCGTTGGCTCGGCTTCCCGAAAAATACGCTGCACCAATGGATCACTGAAGCTGGCTTTAAGCAGGCGGAAATCACCGAAGCCGCCCGAGAAGAAGAACCACCGCATTTCACTACACTGCTTGCAATAGCCGAGAAGTGAGAAGTGACTAAGCCAAGTCCTTCAAGCGGCCCGTGCTGTCACCCAATTGATCGGTTGACGTACCCATGATATCGAGCATGTTGAGGAACAAGTTGGCCATTGGCGTCATCTTGGGATAGACCACATGTCGTCCCGGCTTAATCGCCCCATTGCCCTTACCGGCCATCAGAACGGGTAAGTCATAATGAGTGTGACGATTGCCATCCCCAATTGCACCGCCATATACGACCATGGAATGATCCAGCAACGTTCCTTCTCCTTCTGGGATGGTTTTCAAACGGTCCACGAGATGAGCAAACAGCGTCACATGATAACGATCGATCTTAGCCAACGACTTCACCTTCTCGGCATTGTCCCGGTGATGGGACAGACTGTGGTGACCGCTTTTCACGCCAACCACCGGATAGCTTCGGTTCGATCCATCGTGCGCCATGAGATAGGAAATCACACGAGTTGAATCGGTTTGAAACGCCAAGGCCATCATGTCCGCCATGAGCCGAACATGCTCCCCGTAATCGTTGGGCTTGCCAGCAGGCACAGAAAAACCCTTCGGCAAATCCACCGGGGACTCAGCCATAGCCTCCACGCGGCGCTCCATTTCCCGCACAGATTCCAGATACTCATCGAGCTTTCGCTTGTCCGTATAACCAAGGCGCTTCTCCAGTTGCTTCGCATCGTCCATCGCGAAATCAAGAATACTTTTCCGCAACGCCATACGACGCTTGCGCTCCTGCGAAGCCTCTTTGGCTAAACCGCCCGCAAACAGTCGGTCAAACACCTTCTTGGGATTAGATTCCGGAGGCACAGGTGTGGTTTCGTTTTTCCAAGCCAAATTAAACTGGTACGCGCAGCTGTAACCGGAATCACATCGCCCACTCAATCGCACGCCTTCACTGCTCAACTCCAGTGAGGGCAACCGGGTTTTGCCCGCCAATTGCTGTGCCGCCACTTGATCGACTGAGACACCCAGCCGAATATCAGCCCCGCTGGTTTTACGCGCCTGACAGCCCGTCAGAAAAGTGGCATTGGCCCGTGCATGATCTCCGGCACCATCCCCGTTGGATTCCGCCTTTTCGTGAGCCAAGCCGCTAAAGACCAGCAAATCTTCTCGATGTTTTTCTAGAGGCTGCAATGTGCGAGACATCCGGTATCCGGTGCCCTCGCCTTTGACGTTCCAGTCCTTTTGAATGACGCCATTAGGAATGTACACGAACGCCATACGCGTTGGAAATTTCACATTCCCCGCAGCCAACGCCTTGCCCGGGATCATGGCCTCCAGTGCCGGCAACGCAATAGCTGTTCCAGCACCCCGCAAAAATGTTCTCCGTGAAAGTTGTTTCATTTTTCCCATGCGTTCCTTAGACGTATTCTAACCTGAATTAGTTCAATAAACAAGCCGACATTATGGGGCCGCTTCACCACGCTTCATATCGAATGGCAGGCTTCCCACGATACCCATCACCAAGTGAAACGATCGATCCTCATTGCCCTTCAACCGCTCAACAATTTTATCAACCGGCCGTTTATCGTAATATTCAAGCCCGCGTCCCAAAGCATAAGTCAGCATCTTCTCTGTAACGCAACGGATAAACAAATCCGATTTCTTAGTCGCAAAAATCTCCCGCAACTCCGCTGCATCTCTGAAAGGCTCGCCGCTATCAAGTTGCCCGCCCGCATCCACTGGCGCGCCATTGTCCTCCGTTCGGTAACGCCCGATGGCGTCAAAGTTTTCAAACGCAAACCCAATCGGATCCATTTTCTTATGGCAAGAGGCGCATACGGCATTTGTGCTGTGCTTGGCCATTTGTTCACGCATGGTGCCTTTAATCTCACCGGCCTCTTCCAATTCCGGAACATTTTGCGGCGGTGGCGGTGGCGGTGTGCCCAAGATATTATCGAGCACGTATTTACCCCGTTTTACCGGCGATGTGCGGTCCGGGTCACTGGTCAGAGTCAGCACACTGGCATGCCCCAAGACTCCAGCTCGTGTGTTTCCGCGTAACACCACTTTCCGAAACGCCTCACCCTGAACATTTGGCAAGCCATACAAGGCAGCCAAACGCTCGTTCACAAACGAATAACGCGCAGTCAATAATTCGGTGAGTGGCCGGTTCTCTCGCAGAACATCAACGAAAAGCAACTCGGTTTCCTGACGCATATCCTCACGTAATTCCGGGGTGTAAACCGGGAACAGATTTTTATCAGGTCGCACGATATCCAAATTGCGCAACTGCAGCCATTGACCGGCAAAATTCTCCACCAACGCTTCCGCCCTGGAATCAGCCAACATTCGCTGCACTTCAGATTCGAGCTGTTTACGAAGCACCCCTTTGGCCGCCAAATCCAACAAGCGATCATCCGGCCCACTGCTCCAAATGAAAAATGCCAGTCGAGAAGCTAGTTCGTATTCATTCAAACGCCGGATTGCCTTGGGATTTGATGGCGCCCCATCCAGTTCCCAGCGAAAAAGAAAATGCGGGGAAACCATGACCGCCTGTATCACCACCTGCACACGCGCCTCAAGTGGCGCCCCTTCGCCGGCCGCCGCCTTGCTCACCGCAAGCATGCGAGTTATCTCAGCATCTCGAATCTCACGTCGATACGCCCGCCTCATAAATTTTGCCACAAACACATCGAAGGCGCCTGCTTCCGCATCCTTTGCGACCGGCAATTTAAAGTACTCTTTTTGAAATTCAGTGGGCCCCTCTTCCTTCGGCGGAATCACGACAGCCACCGCGGCGATGGTTTCCGCGGCATCCAGATATTTCTCCATCAATAACGGCGACATCGAAAGCACATCACCAATGTTATCAAAACCATATCCCGTATCGTCCGCTGGAAAATCTTTGGCTGGCTTGAAATCCACAAACAACAAATCGCGCACAACATTGTTGTATTCACTGCGGTTCAGCCGCCGAACCGTTACCCGGCCGGGATCCGGGGGAGCTGTCCGGTAAAAGGTATCAAGTGAATGACGCGACCAATCTGCCAGCAGGTCCCGCTCCTCATCTTTGGGACGCTTCTTCCGGCCTTCCGGCGGCATTTCCCCGGCGGCCACCAACTTACGAATTTGCTCCCAAATCTTGTAGCCGTGGTGGACGTCTTTTTCCGTTTGAAATACGTCCAGCGCCAACCCTCCCTTTGTCTCGCCGTCGCCGTGGCAGGCATAACAATGATCTTCCAGTAACGGGAGAATATCCTTGGCAAAAGAAGCTTTGGCCGGATCCACCGCCGCAGTCACAGTTATGCTGCCGGCCACTAAACACAAAATTACCCGAAACCAACCCATGCGCTGCACTAGACCTCCTTTTACCGCACCATATTCAAACACTAAACAAACAACTCCTTCACGGGCTTGCCGTGATCGGTAATGGGGACAGGGCGATCGCCGTCATACAGGTTTTTACTAGGGTTCAC
The DNA here is from genome assembly GCA_003517285.1 of Verrucomicrobiales bacterium. Taxonomy (GTDB): domain Bacteria; phylum Verrucomicrobiota; class Verrucomicrobiia; order Limisphaerales; family UBA1100; genus UBA1100. Next base: position 12,201 of record DPAW01000025.1, on the reverse strand, counting down.
GCCCATGGCCCAGTGGATGGTGGCAAACAGGTCCGGCACAGATATCGGACGCTCGACCACTGACTTACCGATCTCATCAGTCACGCCAATCGCCTGCCCGTTCTTCAAACCGCCACCGGCTAGGGCGACGGTAAACGCACGCGATTGGTGTCCGCGCCCGCCACCGCCATCGAATTCCGGCGGACGCCCAAATTCTGTGGACACCACGATCAATGTCTTATCGAGCAGCTTATGGGCCTTCAGATCCGTCACCAACGTCGCCAACGCCTGATCCAGTTGTTGGATAATTAGGTGCTGCTTTAATTGGCCATCATTATGCGTATCCCAGCCCGTACCGTTGACGAAATTCAAATTGAAGGACACTTCCTGAAAGCGAACACCCCGCTGAATCAATCGACGCGCCAATAGGCAGCGCTGGCCGAATTCACCACCGTACGCGTTACGCAATGAACTGGATTCGGATTTTAAGTTAAAGGCTCCCATGAACTCACCGTTCATCAACTCCTGCGATTCACCGATCGCGTCATTATATTGGCGAATCACCGTGTCTTTCAGATTGCGTTGCACAAACGATTTCCGTGCCATACCCAACAGGCGATCCCGCGAGGCCTGTCGCGAGGTGGAGATGTTCGCCGGACGCGTCAAACCTGACGGCCCATTTTCCGTATTCGTGAGGTAGATAAACCCATGCTTGGCGCCCAAAAAACCCGGCCCGCGAGTAAGATTCGGATACCCCATCACCACATAAGCCGGTGCGCCGTCGGTGGCCTTGCCACGTTCATGCGCTACCGCCGAGCCAATGGAGGGATACACGATGGTTCCACTAACCGGTCGGCCGGTGTGCATCTCGTTAGTGGCAGCCGCATGTTCATCCACAGCCTCATGATGCACCGATCGCAATAACGAGAAATGCTCCATCACCTTCGCGCATTTACTGAGATGCTCGCAGACCTGCAAGCCGGGCACGGAGGTATCGATGGCATCATAGTAGGAGCCCGGCTTTTTAAGCTTGGGATCGCCTTTAATTTTCGGATCCCAGGTGTCCACATGGCACGCACCGCCACCGAGCCAGATATGGATGCAATGCTCCACGTTGCCCGGCGCAAAATTCGGCCGCGGCGCAGAATGCAACACTGAGGGCATTGCGGCCGCGGCGGCTGTTCCGGCGAGAAATTGTCGACGATCGATCATGGCACAAAAATAAACTCTGGTGAATTTACCAACGCGTACACTACATCTTCCAGTCGCTCACGCCATTCAGGTCGCAATCGATTGGTCAGCGGATCCCCCGCCAACACGCGCTTCTCCAGTTCCACCTTGATCCGGTTGGCTTCCTCTGAGAGATGATTATTCCAGGAAACATCCAGCACCTTTTCCTGACGAATTAATTGCGGCGCATTCTTTACGATGCGATTGGCGTAGGTGACACAAAGATATTGATCCATGGTGATGAGTTCTTCCTCTGCTGGGGCGCGCCCCAGCACACGTCGGTAAATCAAACGCACCAACTCCCGGCAATCCACCGATCGCAACGCCAATTCCGTGAAGGCACTGTCATCGGACAACTGCGCGATGCGTCGCCCCACAATGCCGTTGGCCAGTGCCGAGGGTTGCAGGACATTTGGCTCATGGTCCCGACGTGTCAGCGCATCCTGCCTAGCATCACGCCAGCCGAAGGTTTGCAGTACATCCACCACCGATTGCGCCTTAGGAATGGCGAGTGACGGTCGGTCGCGCTCATTTGAAAGCGATGTAAATTGCCAAGCGCGGCGTGGCGTTCCGAGATTCAGGAACGTCACGACCGTGCCCCGCCCATTGATATCCAAAGTGAGCGGTTCCACGTCCATCTCCTTTCCTGCCACGGCGAAAAGCGAATCCACCACCTGCTCAGCCGAGAGACGTCGGCGGGCCGGGCCGGCATACACCCGTTCTCCAGCCTCCCCGGCTGCAGTAAATGCCGGATCCACCTGCCTTTGATAGACGTGCGAATTCATGATCAACCGCGCCACATGTTTCAGGTCGTAGCCACTCACAAGGAACTCGCGAGCGAGCCATTTCAACAACTGTGGATGAGATGCCTCGGCATTCTCCCAGTCATCCGCCGGCTCCACCAATCCCCAACCCAGATAGCGCTGCCAGACACGATTCACGGTCACTTCAGCAAACCGTTCCCCGTGACCATGCGTAATCATAGCGGCCAGTTGCGCCCGTGAATCATTGGAGATCGGTTCACTCAGTTCATCAGTTTTAAACGGCCAATCGGGCTTTACTGCCGTCCCTGGAACCAAGCTCACCTCCACACGCGATTTATGTCCGGGCACCACCGGCACACTGCTGGTCTTGGGGACGGCCACTGGCTTACGGCTCAGCATGGCGGCCATACTGAAGAGATCCTTTTGGTTGTAGGAATGAAACGGCGCATCATGACAGCGCGCGCATTTCATTTGCATCCCAAGAAACGCCTGCCCTACGACCTGCGCCTTAGCCGCCATCGGCACATCATTCTGCGTGGCCACCCCAAAACCACGTGGGCCGCCGTAGTGCTGACTGCCCTCCATCATGATCAGCTCTGTAACGAACCGATCCATCGGCTTGTTGTCCTGTAGGGATTCATGGATCCAGAACCGGAACGGGCCGGTGTTGTTCAGCTTCGGCTTCAGAATGTTTGGATTCTCCGCCAACACATCCTGCCAGTAGCTCGTCCAGTGATCCGCCCAAGCGAGTTCATTGTCCAAGAGGCGATCAATCGCTTTGGCGCGCCGGTTCGGGCCTTGATCTTCCATGAGTTGATTTTGAGACGATTCGCTTGGGCCAATTCCATTGGCGTCAAGCGATGCCCGCCGCAAAAAGGCGTCATCATCCGTCAATGGCATCGGGTCATGCCCGGCCTGCTTCAGCTTGGCATTGATAAAATGATCAATGGGATTCTGGGCCGGAAAGCCCTCGATCGCCGCCGGAACAGTAACTTGAAGGTGTTTAGCAGCCCATTCACGAACGATCTGGTGGCGAGCCGTCCATCGTTCATATTCCTTTACCCCAAGTGCCGCCCTCCGTTGGCTATTGAAAAACCGCATCCGTTCTTGCGCAGCCGAATATTGCTGGCGCCAATTGGAATCAGTTAACTGCCAAGAGCCCTCGGGGGAGATTATCTGAAATGGTTTCCCGTCGACCGAAACAGCGACGCACAATTCGCCTGTTTCTGGACGTCGCTTTCCTGCGCCACCGACGAAGGCCTCCAATAACAGATGCTGAACCCCACCTGTGGAATCCACTTCCACAACCGTTTCCTGAGTTCCCGGCCGCAACAACCGCGTCACCGGCCCCATATCGGCCGGCTCTGCGGAGACCTTGCCGTGCGCACTTGTTCTGGTTGACGCTTTACCCAGGGTCGCCACCACTTCCCCGCCCAGCCACAGGCGTGACGTGGTGCGCGAGCGCAATAGCACCCGTACTTTGCCTTTCGGTATTTCCACAGAAGATTCCGCGCGCAGAAGGAATACGTCGGACCGATCTTCGATGATGCCTCGGGCGTTGTATTTCTTCGGCAGGAACGGGATGGCAAAAGACGGCTCCCGAAAGCTCACCACAGGGTCATTTGCGATCAGGTTCCAACTTTCACTGACGCCTTCATGCAAATCAACCCGCACATGATCTCGCGGCGCTTTCTCCGGCTGCAAGGTGAAGCGCGGCGCATCAAAGCGATACCGTTTCTTCATACGCTCCGCGCTCACCGCATGGCGATAGAGGGCAACCTCATCAATACCACCAATCAGCGTACTGCCGATCTGTCCGCCCAGCGCGGCGCCAACCCATAATTCATCGTCATCCACCCAGGGAGCCTGATCGGTGGCGCCGCCTTTATCCCAAACACCCTTAACTGGTTCACCGTCAATGTACCCACAAATCGTTTCAGGTTTGCCAAAGGTGTAGGAAATCGCCACGTGATGCCAACCGCCCAGTGCGAATCCGGTTTTGGATGTCCACCGATGCCAACTATTGTCACCGGAATTTTTGGCGTCCCGAAATAAAAACGTAATGCCGACTGAACTTCCGAGCTGAGCCAAACGCAGTGAGTAGTTTTGATTGTCAGCTTTCTGGCCGGAATTGCCCGTACGCCCCTTGCCGATGACGTAGGAGTACTTGCCCATCGTTTGAGGATTCACCCACGCTTCCATGGTAATGGAATCGCCCTGAGCAAAATCGAGAATACTCTCGGCACCGGGATCCTTGATTCGCAAAAACTGCCCCGGGCCACTCAAATTGAGAGCAGCATTCTTTGCGGTAAAATCGGGATACGCTTTGCCGCGCGGGCCGTGCTCGGTGATCAATGCGTTACCGGCTAATGCACCTTCAAGACCGCCCACCTCCGGCGTTATGACACTGCCCTCGACCTGATCAAAACGAAAATACAATGCCGGCTTATCAGCCAGCACCTGCTTGGAATAATCACCCGCTCCAAGCAGCGGCACCCACACCGCACTCAGCAACGCAATGAAGCGTACTCCATTCATCTGTTCAGCTTGGCGCAATGAAACAAAAAAACAAGGCCCGATTGCAGCCAGGCCTTGGTGAAAACTCTGTTGTTTTTAATGATTTAAGCTTCGTCCCGAATGTGCAACCAAGTGTGCACGTGGGGTTTGCCCCGGAAGTACCAAAGCATGGATGGCCCTTCCACCTGCCACACATCCCAGACCTCGTCGTTGCCAATGTTTTCGCCCTGATAGTAGGCGATGTGAAGATTCTCGAAACCGGCCCTATCAATGAGCTTCAATGATTCGTCCGCATCCTTCTTACGGAACGGCGCGAGCATGTCTTTCATCACTTCGCGCATGAGGCCCTGTTGATCCTTGCTCATGTCCGCCGTGCGCAAGCCGGGCAAACCTTCTTTCTTACCGGTCAACTGAACCGTCTTGGCCCCCTTCTCGCCGCGCGAACGGCCAAGCAAAGCGGTCTTCCGCTGCTTACCATCGAGCGCTTGGAACAACTCGTTCGGGCGTTTGGCCTGAAACCAGTAGGCATTGCCTTTGTGATCAGCCTTTTCATTGAAGCCATCCGCGGCGTGCCCGTAAAAAATCGGCCCGCCAAATGCAGCACCCTCAAGGGAATCGCCATCGCACCGCCGGGTCACATGCCGGCCGGTTAACACGAATTCGAATTTGCCCGTACCGGGTTCACCAAAGATAGCAATCGCACTGTCCTCGAAGCCGCCGGGCGAATCTTCCTTTACCTGCTTGTAAACGACATCGCGATACTCGTCGCTGTGCAGGCCGTTGAAAATCTGTTTACAAAGGTCAATCTGGTCATCCTCCATATCGCCAACGGCGGACTTGGTGATGTGCCAGTTATTGTCAATGGCGTTCCGCAGGGGATGTTCCCACGGAAAACAAATTCCTTTGCGCTGCTTGTCATTCAGGCTCTTGTACAGCTGTGTGACTAGTGTCTCAGGTTCGGTGGCCTTCTTTTTAGCGAACACGGATGGAGCCGCGACCACTACAGCTGCGCCCAAGCCGGCAGCCTTGAGGAATTCGCGTCGAGAGGTCTCGCAACAATCGAGAACCTCAATACGGGGGTGTACACTCATGGGGTAACCCTACGCCGACCGCCACCCGTGGCAATGCGATTTTTTTAGCCAATCACATCCAGAATCGGCTGTCCTGTGGCAATTGGTAGTGGCCGATCCTGCGTATCATGTACTTCCGTAGCCGGATTAATGCCCAATAAATGATACATTGTGGCGGATAGATCACCCAGAGTGACCGGTTTATCGTCCGGATACATCGCGTGTTTATCCGAGGCACCGTAAACATACCCACCTTTCACACCGCCACCCGCGAGCAGCACGGAGTAACACTGAGGCCAATGATCCCGGCTTTTGTTGGCGTTAATTTTCGGGGTCCGGCCAAATTCCCCCATCCAGACCACCAATGTTTCCTTGAGCAAGCCGCGGCCATCAAGATCGTTCAGGAACGTCGGCAGTGTCTGTTCGGTGATCGGGAAATGATATTTTTCAACGATGGGAAACATCCGCGTGTTATCGAATCCGTGCGTGTCCCACCCCCCTTCGGTCGTGCTGCGGCCGCCGATGGATTTGGAGAAATATACCGTCACAAACTTTGCCCCGTGCTCCACCAACCTCCGGGCCAACAGGCAACCCTGCCCATAGGTGCTCCGGCCATAGGCCTCCCGCACCGGCGCAGCTTCGCGTGACAAGTCAAAGGCCGCTTTCAACTTGGGCGACGACAACATGGACAATGACTTTTGATACAGCGCATCCACACCTCGCGCTTCCACAGAGGCCTCCAGAATGCCGGCCTGTCGATCAATCAGGCTCTGCAGTCCACGCCGATCCGCCAAGCGATCCAGTGAAAGATTATTGGGCAGGGTTAATTCCGGCAGCGCGAAATCATTCGCATTTGGATCTGCCCGAAAGAAAAACGGATCATGCCGCTTCCCAAGAAAACTGGCACCCTGTCCGGGAGTAATCGAGCCATCGGCGATAACGTGCGGATACGATATAAAGGTCGGCATCGCACCGTCCGAGGGAGCTAATTTATCAACCACCGAACCATATGCCGGATACAAGGCCAACGACTCACGCAGGCGCTGATCATCACTCGGCGGCGCATGCCCAGTTAGGGCGTAGTAACCGGCCGAGTTATGATTTTTCATGGTATGATGTACCGACCGAATCACAGACACCTTATCCATGATCTTCGCCGTCTTCGGCAGTTTCTCACATACCTGAATGCCGTCCGCACTGGAGGAAATCGGATTGAACGGCCCACGAATGCTGCTCGGCGCATCAGGCTTCATGTCGAACATGTCGATATGGCTCGGGCCGCCATATTGAAACAGAAAGATCACCGATTTAGCCCGGGCCTTGGGGCCTTCAGTCGCCTTTTCCACCGCCCGCAACACATTGGGCATAGTCAACCCAAGCAATCCCAGCCCGCCCACTTTCAGCAGAGTTCGGCGATTTGAATTGAATCCTACCATCGGAACAAAAACTCCTTCGTGTTCAGCAGCGACCACACAACATCCTCCCAAGCCTCCCGATCGCCGTCTTTTCCTTTCAAAAAATCCTTCACCTGTTTCATCTCCACCGGCTTTGGCTCACGGGAAATAATGCGCATAAACGATTCGCGAATCCGTCCTTCGACCGGTCGATCTGATTTCATGAGCACAGCAACATGATTACTCGTTTCAGTAATCAAATCATTCATCACCGGACTGGACCACATGACGAATGATTGCCTCAACGTATTCGCCTTGCTGCGTTCGCAGTCGCACGCGATCAGGCGTTCGGGCTTCCCAAATGTGCCCAGTAACACATCCGCCGATGTCGGCTTATCGCCGCGCCGTCGGCCCGGCGCCAGTCCGCCGGCTATTTGTCCGGCGCGTGTGCCCAGCGGTTGATTGGAATATTTCGGCCATGCGCCAACACTCATGGCAATGGAATCGAGCAGCTGTTCAGCCTCAATCCGCCGGGGAATGGTCCGAGCATAGTTCGCCTCGTCATCCACATTTCCCGAATTTGGCAAATGCGTCAGTTGATAGGTGCGTGAGGCCATGATGCGACGGATCAATTGTCGCAGATCAAACCCACCACCGGCAAAGTCGGCCGCGAGATCCTCGAGCAACTCTGGGTGACTGGCCGGATTGGTCGGCCGTAAATCGTCAACCGGATTCACCAACCCTCGCCCCATGAGATGATACCACACACGATTCACTTGGACGCGGGCAAAGAACGGATTATCCCCCGAAGCCAACCACTCCGCCAGAGCATCCAATTGATCCGCCTGCGCCGGCACAGTCTCTCCACCCAACAGTCGATGCCGGGCCGATTTCCCACTGCGGGGATTTGTCACCGTGTCCGTCTTCGCCGTCACAATTTGCTCCCCGATAAACTCATTTTTATCCAGACGATCCACCCGTTCTTCCTGAATCATCTTATAATTCACCCCGGCAAACATGGCGGTCCAATCGTAGTAATCCCCCTGCGTCCAGCGATCGAACGGATGATTGTGGCACTGCGCGCACTTGAGCCGAACGCCAAGAAATACCTGCGCGGCGTTCTCGGCCCGGATCACTGGCGAGCGGTTGGCCCGATAAAAATTGGCCGGAGGATTACGGTAGGTGCTCCCACGAGCTCGGACAATGTCCGCAGCAAATTCATTTAACGGCCGATTCTCAATCAGCGACCGGCGGATCCATTCGTGAAAGACATGCACACCCTTGCGATCGAGTTGCTTTTCCTCACTCCGAAGCAGATCACCCCATTTCAATGCCCAGAAATCCGCAAACTCAGGCCGCGCCAACAATTGGTCCACCAACCGCATCCGTTTTTCGACTGTGTTACTCTTCACAAACGCCTCCACGGCTTCCGGCGGCGGAATGAATCCGAGCAAATCCAGATACGCACGTCGAATAAAGGCGTTATCACTGCACAAGCCGGAGGGGTTCAAACGCAAGTCCTTCAGTTTCCGGAAAATATGCCGATCCACAAAGTTAACCTCTGGCGGATTCGACCATTCAAAATCATTCCGATCCGGAATAAACGCAAACGTCACCGGCACCTGCCGTTCCAGAAAGCGCACCAACACCGTGACCTCTCCAAATTCAAGCCGCTCCACTTTACCCGCCGCCGTCACCTTAGCATTTTCATTCGATGGAAAATAAACCGCACGCGACGTCACATCCTGTACACTCCCATCAGAAAACATAGCCTTCGCCCGAATCTGGACTGTGGATTCCGGAGCCCGAATGACCTGCCTCACGGGGGACACCTTCAACCCCGCCACAGCTGGCGCCTCCTCAATATCCTCCGGCATATCCGCGGCGATCCAATCTCGAAGCACGTTGTATTCGGCCGATCCCGTCGCGAAACGTTTCCCGCCTTTATGCGCGATCTGCTGGGTGGCCTTGCGAAGCAGCAGGCTCTTTTCCGGTTCCAACAAGTTAGTGCGGCGCCCGAGTTGATCCTTGGTCAGCACGGCATAATCCCCCCAAAGATCTTCGCCGCGCAGTGAAAGCTGAAACCCGCCCTTTCCTTTGGCATTGCCGTGACACGCCCCCTGATTACAACCAGCCTTGGCCAGCACGGCCGTCACTTCATTACGAAACGAAGGGCCATCCCCGCGCACAAACGGCGCAAGAGAAAGCAAAACCAACATGATTCGGGCGTGGACCATGAATAAATAACGCTCGCCAGAAGGCCCTTTAAAACTAGCATTGCACTTCAGTTCCGACGAGCCAATTTCCATCATGCTGCGACTCACTTTCACCCTCACCCTCATCCTCTGCGCCCCAGCCTTTTCCCAGGATACTCCGGCAAAGTCCGTCCGCGATCTGACTGCCGAGGCCCGTAAATCGCTGGTCACCGTCAGTCACGGCGGACGCGGCAACACACGTGAAGGCACCGGCACGGGGTTCGCCATCAGTAAAGATCTAATTGCCACCTGCCTGCACGTGATCGGCGAAGCGCGCGCCATCAAGGCCCGCACTTGGGATGGCAAAGAATTGAATGTGCTTGCCGTGCACGCCTCCGACCGCAAACGCGATCTCGCAATCCTCAAGATCAAGGACGGCAATCTCATCCCGCTTCCACTCGGGGATTCCGCAAAGCTGCTCCAAGGCGAATCGGTCATCGCATTGGGCAACCCCATGGGCCTGACAGGCAGTGTGGTGGAAGGCGTCCTCTCCGCCCGACGTGAAATGGAGTTGGGCGAAATGCTTCAGCTTGCCATTCCCGTCGAGCCCGGCAACAGCGGCGGCCCCATCCTCGACCGCCAAGGCCGTGTGCATGGCATCATGACGATGAAATCCACCGTCACCGCCAACCTCGGCTTTGCCATGCCGGTGAATCTCCTGAAACCATTGATCACCAAGCCGAACCCTGTCCCGATGGATCGTTGGCTAACCATAGGCGCGCTGAACGGCAAGGAATGGGAACCTTTGATGGGCGCCCAATGGCGCCAACGCGCCGGGCGGATCACCGTGAAGGAGAGTGGCTCTGGGTTTGGCGGACGCTCCCTGTGCCTCTCCAACCTCAAGGCGCCCACGTTGCCCTACGAACTGGAAGTGATGGTCAAACTTAATGATGAGGCTGGCGCAGCCGGACTGGTATTCAGCTCGGATGGCAAAGAGAAGCATTACGGGTTTTATCCCACAGGCGGCAAGTTGCGGCTTACCCGCTTTGATGGCCCCTCTGTGTTTACTTGGACAATTCTCAAGGACGCCGACAGCTCGCATTACAAACCCGGCGAATGGAATACACTCAAGGTTCGCCATGAACCCGGCACCATTCACTGCTTCGTCAACGAACAGAAAGTCTTCACGGTCAAGGATGACGGCCTAAAAGATGGCCGTGTGGGCCTGACTAAATTCCGGGAAACCGAAGCAGAATTTCGCAAGTTCCGTCACGGCGCCAAACTGGCCAGCCTCACGCCTCCGGCCGAACTACTCGAAAAACTGGAACAGGAAATCAACACCCTGAAACCCTCCGATGATTTCTCCAAGGAGGAAATCAACCGGCTCAAGCCACATGCCGGCATCAATCAAAACCTCCTGCGCAAACGAGCCGAAATGCTCGAAACCCAAGCCCGCCAACTGCGCTGGCTGGCCGCCACAGTCCATGAGCGCGCCACGCAGGATGCCCTCACCAAGGAACTCGACCAAGATGAGCCGAAGATCGATCTTCTCCGAGCCGCCCTCTTAATTGCCCGACTCGACAACGGGGAGATCGAGATTGAGCATTACCTGAAAACTGTCGGCAGCATGGCCGCCACCATTCAATCAGCCCTCAAACCCAAGGCTACTGAAAAGGACAAACTCGAAGCCGTTGGCCGGTATATGTTCGAGCAAAGCGGTTTCCATGGCAGCCGGGGCGATTACTACAATCGGGCCAACAGCTACCTAAACGAGGTGATCGATGACCGCGAAGGCATCCCCATTACGCTCGCTGTGCTGTATATGGAAATCGCCAATCGCCTTGGCATTCCATTGCAAGGCCTCCCCCTGCCCGGCCATTTTGCTGTGGGTAAAATTGACGACGGCAAACCCACTTCGATCATTGATGTATATGACGGAGCCAAAGTGATCTCCCGGAAAGAGGCTGAGGAATTGGTGTTCAACACTTCGGGCGTCCGACTGCGAGACGAACATTTTCAACCTGCCACCAAGCAGGACATGATTGTGCGCATGCTGCGCAACTTGATTGGCATTAGCAATGCCACTGAAGAACCGGCCACAGTGATCCGTTATCTGGACACGCTGCTTTTACTCGAGCCCAATTCCCCGCAGGAACGCCTCAACCGTGCGTTGATGCACATGAAGCAAAAGAAGAACGTCAAGGCCAAGGAAGACGTGCGGTGGCTACTGGAAAACAACCCGCCCGGCTTAAACCGCGAACGTCTGCTGGACTTGTTCCGCCGACTTTGATTATTTGCGCGCCTCGGGCGTGATGGTCAGCTCAACCTTCTTATCCTTGCGCTGCACAACCACCTTGGTTGCCTGACCGATCTTGATGTCGTTGAGCGCGGCGGTATAATCGTAAATGTTATTGATCTTCTTGGCGCCCAGCTGAATGACGATGTCGCCGCCCTTGATGCCCGCTTTGGCGGCTGGCCCACCGGGCCGCACGTCATTAATCAACAACCCTTTCACCTCGGACGCATAATCAGGGATGACCCCCGTGTAAGCCTTCATGGAATTACGCGTGCCCATGCCGCGATTTCCACGCTCCACTTTCACGTAATCAGGACGCTCCATGTCACCAACCAAATCCATCATCAGCCGCCCGGTAAACTTGGTGATCCGTTCCAATCCCTCATAGTTCAGCGTGTCCGGATCATCGGTTGGCTTATGGTAATCCTTGTGCAAACCCGTAAAGAGCGCAATGGATGGCACACCTTTCGGATAAATGGAGGTGATGTCAGTGGGTTGATAGGGATCATTGTTCAACTTCAGGCTGAACCCAGCCGCCACATTGCGTTTCTCAATCATCTTCTTCCAGACACTAGATGAACCCATGCCCTGCATGATTAGCTGGTTGTTTTTCATACGCCCCACCATGTCCAGATTGATGTAGGAAACAACCTGTTTGAACGGAATTAATGGATTCTTTGCGTATTGGGCAGACCCGAGCAACCCGAGTTCTTCACCAGTCCACCAACAAAAGATCACACCGCGTTTGAATTTCTC